>JAFAID010000407.1 GCA_019236925.1 Mycobacterium sp.
CTCCAAGGGCGCATTGCCCGCGCCAGCGCCCATGCCAGTCAGGGAGGCGTCGACACGATAGGCGCCGTGCTCGACGGCGACGATCGAATTGGCTACACCCAGCGACAGGTTGTGGTGGGCGTGGATGCCGATTTCGGTTGCGGGCAAAAGCTTCTGGCGCAGGGCATCGACCCGCTCGGCCACGTCGCGCATGGTCATGGCGCCCCCGGAGTCCACGACGTACACGCACGTCGCGCCGTAGCCTTCCATCAATTTGGCCTGCTCGGCCAGCACCGACGGTGTGGTCATATGACTCATCATCAGAAAGCCGACGGGGTCCATGCCGAATTCGCGAGCCGCCGCGATGTACGGTGCGGCGATGTCGGCTTCGGTGCAGTGGGTGGCCACCCGCACCACGCTGGCGCCGGCATGTCGAGCGTCGTTGAGGTTGTGCACACTGCCGATACCCGGCAGCAGCAGGGTAGCGATCTTGGCGTGGCGCACCGCGCCGGCGACGGCTTCAATCCATTCCAGGTCGGTGTGGGCGCCGAAGCCGTAGATGCAGCTGGATCCGCCGAGTCCGTCGCCGTGGGCCACTTCGATGGAGTCCACGCCCGCGGCGTCCAGCGCCGTGGCGATGGCCACCGCCTGCTCGATGCTGTACTGATGCCGCACGGCGTGCATACCATCGCGCAGGGTGACGTCGCTGATGTAGAGATTCATGATGTGGCTCCGGCGGTTTCGTAGGCTGCGATGCGTTCGGTGGTCGCCTTGGCCGCCGAGGTCATGATGTCGAGGTTCCCGGCGTAGGCCGGCAGATAGTCTGCGGCCCCAGCGACTTCAAGCAGAACAGTCACCCGGGTTCCGATGAACTTGCCGGTCTCCGGAATGTGTAATGGGTTGTCGGCGCCGAAGGTTTCGAATTGGATGCGCTGCTTGAGTCGGTAGCCCGGGACATAGCTGCTGACCTCGTCGACCATTGCGTGCACGTCATTCTCGATCCGCCGATGATCGGTGTCACCATCGACGAGGCAGTAGACCGTATTTCGCATGAGGACCGGCGGGTCGGCGGGGTTGAGGATCATGACCGCCTTGCCACGCTGAGCGCCACCGACGACTTGTAGTGCAGTCGAGGTGGTTTCGATGAATTCGTCAATGTTGGCGCGTGTGCCAGGCCCCGCGGACTTCGACGAGATCGACGACACGATCTCGGCGTAGGAAACGATTCCGGACTGCGCAACCGCGGCGACGATCGGCACGGTGGCCTGACCGCCGCAGGTCACCATGTTGAGGTTTGGCGCGTCGAGGTGGTCGTCCAGGTTGACCACCGGAACGCAGAACGGCCCGACGGAGGCCGGCGTGAGGTCGAGCACCCGAACCCCGGTGTCGCACAGCTTGGCCCAATTGGCTCGGTGTGCGTCTGCGGAGGTGGCATCGACGACCAGCTTTACCTCGCCGAAGTGCGGCATCGCCAGCAGACCGTCGATACCGCGAGCAGTGATCGGCACGCCCATGCCGGCGGCGCGAGCAAGACCGTCGGAGTTGGGGTCGATGCCCACCATTGCGGCGACGGTTAACGGACCATCGCTACCCTGAATTTTGATCATCAGGTCGGTGCCGATGTTTCCCGATCCGATGATGGCTACCGGCCAATTGCTTTGTTGTGTCATGGTTTTCCTTAGGTAAGGTGCACGGATACGGTGCCCAGGCCGCTGATGGTGGTCCCGGCGTAATCGCCGGCGCGGACAAACGCGGCCGTGGTGAACGATCCGGACATGATGAACTGGCCGGCCAGGATTTCGGTGCCGAAGGCGGCCAAAGCGTTGGCCAGCCAGGCGACCGCGGCGGCCGGATCGTCCATCACCGCCGCTCCCAGGCCGGTGTCGATTTCAGTTCCGTTCAGCCACAACGACGCCTGCGATGTTGGCAGGTCGATCTCGTTGCCGTAAGGCACCCAGTCGCCGAGGACCACGGCCCCGGAGCTGGCGTTGTCGGCGATGGTGTCCGGCAGGGTCAGCTTCCAGTCGGCGATTCGGCTGTCCACAATCTCCAGCGCAGGCGCCACGGCTTCGGTGGCGGCGTGGACGTCGTCGACGGTGACCCCGGGCCCGTGCAGGGGCTTGCGAAGCAGGAAAGCGACTTCGGGCTCGACCCGCGGCGCGCAGAAGCGGGATGCGGCCACGGCTTCCCCGTTGGTCAGCACCATGTCGTCGAGGACGTAGCCAAAATCGGGTTCTTCCACACCGAGCAGCGTTTGCATGGGCTGCGAGGTCAGGCCAATCTTGTGCGCTACCAACGTATGTCCATCACCAAGCCGCCGCGACAGGTTGACCCGCTGGATGGCGTAGGCGCCTGCGACATCCAACCCTGGAAACCTCTCGGTAAGCGGACTGATCGGGGCCCGCGCGGACTGCGCCGCATACAACAGGTCGGCAGCCTCATGAACCACGCTGCGTATCAACGT
>JAFAID010000262.1 GCA_019236925.1 Mycobacterium sp.
CGTTCCAGTAGGCCGCCGCCGTGGCACAGGCTGCATCCGGCTGGGAGACCAAATCAGGGTTTTTCACCAACCGGTCATCGCCATAAAGCTTTTCGCTGACCGCAGCGTAGTTAGATTTGCCGGTGATCTGCAGAATACCGCGTCCGCGGTAGTTGTAGCCATCGCCCGAACTAACATCGCCATTCCCATTCATGTTTGCGTACTTGGTATTGAAGTAGTTTCGCACGGCCTGCTCGTCATTCCACTGCGAGCGTGGCAGTCCCCACGGCAACTCAGTGACCATCCGTAGTCCGCCGGTCTCCTCGGCGATCTGCGCCAGGAACGCCGCCCGCTGATCCGGCGTGGTGATATTGGCGTCGTGCATTGCCTTACTCATCGACGTCAGCCACTGCCACTTTTTTGCAACGTATCCGCTGCGGCAGCGGTTGCCGGGTGGGAATAATGAAGCGTCGAGCAGGCTGGGGTCGCCGAGTTTGATTAATGAAGCGTCGAGCAGGCTGGGGTCGCCGGGTGTGATTAAAGCGTCGGGCATTTTCGCGTGCACGACGACGAGCGCGCAGACCTCGGCGGTGCGACGCATGGGTGCGGGTGTGGGCCGGTTGTAAACCCCTACCAGCGCCAGGATGGCCATGGCGATGATGGCCACCGGCGCAGACAGCCATAGCCGCCGCGGTGGCAACGCAATGAAGCCCTCGGCGTCTGCCGACGAGCAATCGTCCCGGCGCGCAGGCACCCCAGCGCCCGTTCCCGACCGTCTCTTGCCGGCCACACCAATTGTCGTATACCGCAACATAAAACCCGCGCCGCTACTCACTGTGTTACCGAAAACGTGCGCAGCACTGGCTACGCCGCCTCCTGCGGTCAGGCGATCCGATGGCTCGCAATCGCCCACGCTGCCACTCGAACTGGTGATGCCAGCCTGGGGATTCATTGCGGTCGGGAGATTCACTGCGGTTGGGTGGTTGTGCGGTGTGGATGATCGATCGTGGAGCCCCGATTTCGCCGTAACCCCGGGTTGGGTGATCGCCGCCGCCCACGGCCGAGTGGCCGGTTCACCAGGGCCCGCATGCATTTGACGCTCAGCGCGTCCGGTTCGGCGAAGCCAGGGATCAGCCGAGTGAGCAGCGCTGCCGGCTCGGGGCGGGATCGGGCCCATCCGTGGGTCGGCAATCAGGTAGTCCGACAGGCGCGGTGTCGACGGGCCGCTGCCCGACGCTGCTGCGACGCCATCCTTGCGTGGACGTTCCGTGGTCGCTGTGCGTGAGCTGCATAGCCCGCGCGTGTCGCACCTGCCGTGTGGGACGCGGTGTTTTTGGTCGGACTGGCCGACGGCACGCTCCCGGGCGCGGGTACCCGTCGGCCGTCGTTGGGCGGCGAGGTCCTGCAGCGCGGCTCCTGGCGGCTCAAGAATCCGTCGCCCCAGCGCCGCCGACATCGACGACGATGAGCGCCCGATGACCAGGGGCGAGCAATCGCTCCTGGTGATATCGCCATACATGCCACCCACAGCGAACGAGTCCTTCATCACGGTCTTGGAACTGACAACAACGTTAGTTGCTAAACCATAGCAATCTATAAGATGACCTTTTAATATCTCGAAGAATCGGGATCGATCCTAGCACAGCTACCTACAGAACAGCTAGGGCTTGCCTGGAGATCTATTTCGGCTTAAGGAAGTGTAATTTATTGCGGTATGATCTCCGTAGGCACTGACATCAGTACCGCAGTACTCCGCTATCTACACAGTTCAACCGCCATTTACTGACTTACTGAAGTAAGTGCCTCCGTGTTCCCGCATTTACTGATCTGTGGGCGGCCGACTAAGCAATACAGTAATGGTAGCGCCAAACTGCTGTGAGCGATGAGCAAACCACCTTCGTGTTCGAATTATCGCCTATGTAATTCTCCGCAGAAAAAGACTCGCTCGTTCGTAGTTGGGTCCGCGGAGATGGTCGCCGCGGCGATCCGCACCATCTTCGCCAAACCCGACGCCGAGCACGTCCGCGAGCAGCTCGACACCATCGCCGCCATGCTGGGCCGCCAGGTGCCACCGCATATCCGCGTGTAGCGCAATGTGACAACGCCGTGACAACGTTCGACGCCGGGACTCATGGGCTGTCGGAGTATTTGGACCGTTTGCTGGCAAGTTGGACGTCATTCGGATTTGTCTGAGGGCTTGGGGTGCGTCCCGTCGGCGCCGTTCTGGGGTATCTCAAAAGCGACGACATATGAGGCTTTCAAAACTCTGTATCGAAATCACCGAACTCGGCTGGCCGGGCAACGGCATCGGGGGATCAGACAGGGATCCGCGCTGGAGCGGCTAATTCTCCTCGGCCTAGTAGCCTTGCGGCTCAAGGCCGCCCGCCGGATAGTGGTGTGGGTCCTTCCGCCAGCGCGATCAGCTCGGCCGGTGGCGCGGCCCGCTTCCACATCTGACGGTACGAGCGCACAATTGTGGTGTCCGTCTGAAACCTGGGAGCCGCGATGACCGAGCAACTGTACGACTTTTTCGGCGAGATCTTCCAGCGGTACTTCAGACCCGCCATCGACGCATATCCGCGAATGGGTGGAGCACTCGTCGAAAGGTTACTCACGCTGACTGATGACGTCCCCGATAGATTGGCACAGACCCGGCGCGCCGCAACGGCATGGGCCAAAGCCGAGACCCCGAACGCCAGGATCACCTCGCAACTCTTCGTGATCACCCAACACGGACTGATGTATGCGGCCAGGTTGAACGAGTCGCGCCGGGCGCTGTATTACCTGGCCACACCGCCCGCATTGTTCGATCCGTTCGTCGATCAGGTCGACACCGCCGAACTGCGTGAGGGCGCAGTAGTGCTGGTGGACAGCCGGTTCGGCCGCGACCTCGCATCCGCACATCCGATGGACGCCGCGCTGCGCCGGATACTCGATGAGCACCTGGCGCTGCGGGTAGATCTGCCCACTTAGCTATTTCTTCGCCGCGCGGTCGTCTTGGCCCGGCCACTCCCCGGACGGTGCGGCGGCCTTTGCGTCGGACTATCACAACGCAATGACCACCTAATTTCTGCGGACTTTGCGCCTCGCGCGTCCGGTCGCGGTTCCCCCTGGGGCCGGTAGCCGGGTCAGCTCACTCCTCGAGGCGCTCCGCGCCTCGAGGACTTTGCGCGCTGCTGGTGCCGCGCAGCGATGCTTTCCTTTTTCCGTTACTGTTCGACAATGGCCGTCAACCGCGCCGAGCTGGCCGCAAAGCTGGCCTGGGTCGAGGACAACATCGCCTCGATGGACGGCAGAACGCCGCTGCGATTCACTGAGGCGCTGGTGCGTATGAGCGGCGGACCAGGCGGCAGGCTGGTCGTCAACGACCTGTCCGAGGCCGACGCCGAGGAGCTGGACGGGCTGTGTGACGAGCTGGCGCGTGAGAACGGTCACGAATGGGGTCCGATCAGCGGCGACTGACCCTACAAAGCCGATGGGAGCGAACGGCGATAATCACCACCGCTGATCGCGGCCGCAAATTCTCCTTCACCACCGAATTTGAGTAGGACCGACTTGTCGATGGCCGCTGGTTGTTGTGGCTGAAAAACCTTACCGCGCAAGACAACTGGAGATAGTGTTCACTGCGGTCGAGCACCGGGCCAGCGGGTCGCGTATCAATCCTTGTCAGCCAGATACCTGTAAAGGGTGGTTCGCCCGATTCCGAGCGCCGCGCAGATGGTGGCGGCGGTGGTTCAGTCGCCCGACATCAACTCGGCTTTGATGGTGGCCAGGTTGGCCTTATCGTCGCCGTCGAGCTCCGGGTAGGCCGGATGCAGACCCGTCATCGTCTCCAGCACGATGGCGAACGTCGAGATGTGTGAGAACCACTTGTGATCGGCGGGGATGACATGCCATGGGGCGTGCTCGGTGCTGGTATACGTCAGCATGTCCGAAAACGCTTCTTGGTATTCGGCCCAGTATTCGCGTTCCTTCATGTCACTGGCCGAGACCTTCCAGTTCTTGGTCTCGTCGTCGATCCGGTCCAGGAACCGCTTCTTCTGTTCGGCGCGCGACACATACAGGAAGAGCTTGATGATCACGGTGCCGCTCTCGCTCAGATAGCGTTCCCAGTCGTTGATTTGCCGGTAGCGCCGATGCCAGATGTGCTTCGAGGTCAGGTCGGCGCTGCGTGGCCACAGCAACTCGGGGTGCACCCTGGTGACCGTCACATTCTCGTAGTGCGAGCGGTTGAAGACCGCGATCCGGCCCAGTTCCGGGACCACGAGTTGGTGGCGCCACAAATAGTCGTGTGAGCGCTCTTTGGTGCTGGGCGCCCTGAAGCTATAGACGTCCACACCCTCCGGGTTCATCCCGGACATGACGTGTTTGATGGTCCCGTCCTTGCCGGCGGCATCAATCGCCTGCAAGACGAGCAGCAGAGCATGGTCGGCTTGGGCATAGAACTTGTCCTGCAACGCAAACAACTCCTGCT
>JAFAID010000470.1 GCA_019236925.1 Mycobacterium sp.
CTTTGCTGTTTGCAATCTGGAATCCAGGCACGAGGGCGCTCATACTGCAATGCGTGACGGCATGCCATTCGTTCGACTTGTTCACCAGCATTACCGGGGAGATGCACCGCGTTCTGCGGGAAGCCGCCGAACGCGGGCCGTTGGCGATGGACACTCTGACTGGCGGCAACATAGTGCTGCGGCAACACGATGTCGAGGCGCTTTCCCACGATCCGCGGCTGCAAGGCATCGGGCTGATGTTGTTCGACTTGATGGGCATCACTGACGGCCCCTTACGAGACTGGTACGGGCGCCTCATGTTCACGACTGAGGGGGACTATCACCGCCGCATGCGGTCGCTCGTCTCCCGCGCCTTCACCCCCAGGTCAGTCGAAGCGCTGCGCGCGACAGCCGCTGACATGGCCACCGCCGCCGTCGGGTCGGCGGGCGAGTGCGGCGACCTCATCGAAACGTGCGCGATGCTTGCGACCGGCCTCACCTGCCGTCTGCTTGGCGTCCCCAACGGCGACATCGAGGGCTTCGCGAGCTGGGCGGACGCGCTGAGCCCCGTGTTCAACGTCATGACGCCCGAGCAGGTCACCGCGGCAACGGCGGCGATCACCCAAATGCTCAGCTATGTCGACGACCTCATCACGCGCCGGCGCCAAGACCCGGGGTCCGATCTCATCAGCGCGTTGCTGGCAGCGGAGGTGAACGGCGACCGCTTGAATCGCGACGAAACCATCGCGATGATCGCCAACTTGCTGGTCGCGGGCCACGACACCACCGGAAGTCAGATCCCGTGCAGTGTTTTGGTGGCTCTGCAGCACCGCGAGCGACTGGGCGGGGTGGAACACGACCGCGTCCGGTTGTCCAACGCCGTCGCCGAAACCATGCGTGTCGAGCCCAGCATCCCCGTGCTCCCCCGCACCACGGTCGAAGCGGTCGAGCTGCACGGCACCGTCATCCCGGCCGGTTCGATCTTGTACCTATGCACCGCCGCGGCTAACCGGGACCCGTCGGCGTGGACCGCCCCGGACGAATTCGACCCCGATCGCTTCAATGCGCCAACACCTAAGGTGCTGACCTTCGGCGTGGGCGCCCACAACTGCCTTGGCGTCGCACTGGCAAAAATTTCGGTGGAGGAGTACCTGCGAGCGGTGCTGGCCGTCGATCCCCCGCTTCAGCTCGCCGAGGACCCGGTGAATATCCCCTGGCGGCGCGTCCTGGGGCGCAGCCCGGCCCGGCTGCCGGTGCGTCCGCTGGTAGCCGCGTAGCGAATCAGCCGTTATGTGTCCGGCGCGCCGGTGGCCAGTGGCTGGTTGCGGCGGGTGAGGGCGGCGTCGAGTTCTTGGCGTGAGCCGATGGCGAGCTTGGTGAAGATGTTGCGTAGGTGCCATTCGACGGTACGTGCGCTCAGGAACAGTTCGGCGCCGATCTCGGGGTTCGTGCGCCGCGTTCGCGCAAGCTGGGCGATTTGGTGCTCTTGGGGCGTCAGTTCGGTGTCTGGGTCCTGACGGTGGGCGCGTACCTTTTCCCCGGCGGCCTCGAGCTCGCGGCGGGCACGTTCGGCAAAGGCCTTGGCGCCCATGGCCGTAAACGCGTCGAACGCCGCTCGTAGCTGTGCGCGAGCCTCGTCGCCACGGTTAATGCGCCGCAGCCACTCGCCGTAGCACAGCCGCGCCCGCGCGAGGCGGGACACCATGCGGGTGCGGGACAGCAACTCGATAGCCTCGGCGTACATGTTGTCGGCGACAGAGCCTTCCGTGCCGTCGGCCATCAGCGCGCGCGCGAGCGCCGCCGCACCCCGGACCCCATCGGTTCCGCTGGCGTCCGCCACGGCCGACAACCGCTCACACGCGGCGGCGGCACGCTCCGGCTGGCCGGTTCGCACCGCCGCCTCCACCAGTTCGGCCAGCGCCCACGAGCAGTGGGCGAGCTCGTCGGCGTCTACGGCGTTCTCCGCCGCCTCGGCGGCCCGGTCGTAGTCCGCCAGACCGTTGTAGAGCACCGATTTCGCATACTCCACCCACGTCAGTGCCCACCCCTCTCCCCGCCTGGACGCATTCGCGACCATCGTGTCCATGGCGTCGGTTGCCCGCGGCACGTCCCCGCGCCAGGCCGCCAGCAGCACCGCACCGTACTGCAGGTGAGGTGTGGCGTGGGAATCCCCGACCGCAAACAGCTCGATGCGCTCCGAGATCCCGGGGTCCAAGGTCTCGTGCTCCGATATCAGGGCCTCGGCCTGGGCAAACTCGCCAACCCAGGCGTGAAATCCGATGAGCCAGCCCAGGCACACCGGAAGCCAGCTCAGGTTGCCGGTGGAGCGCGTGAGTTGGGCTTGGCCGTCTGCAATCTCAAACCACGCCTCGTCCTCCCACAGCTCGGCAGCAACGAAGTAGTACGGGTGAGATATCGCATCCAGTCGCGCCGGTTGGGTCCGGTATTGGCATAGCGCCTCTTTGAGCAGCGGCGCGGCCGCCGCGTAGCCGTCGAGCACCCGCACTGCCAGCGCGCGTAGCAGCAGTAGGGGATTGGGCGGCTCGGGCCCCAACGGAAGGGCTTTGACGGCCCGCGCCACCTCGGCCGCCCCGTCGCCGACGGCGAGGCGCCCGGCGTAGATGCCGGCCATCAGGGCTTCGAGCAACGTCTCCAGCGCCAGAGTGGCATCCAGCGGCTGCAGCCGTTGCGCCGCCCGAAGCAACCCCAGCGGGGCTTTGCCGCCGCGGTTGAGCAGAAATGCGATGTGCAGGCCGCATTCGAGCTGCGCGCGCATGCGCTCGAGTCGCGCATGGTCCCGCTTGTCTAGGAGACCGATGTCGGCGGCCGTCAGCAGTTTCTCGGTGGCCACGTAATCTCCGGCGGCGTACTTGGCCTCGGCCGCGACCAGAGCACGCTCGGCGCGCCGGTTCGGGTCGGGGGTCAGGGCCACCGCCCTTTCACAGAAGGCGGCGGCCGCGGCGACGCCGCCGCGGCGCTGGGCGCGATCCGCCGACCCGATCAGCTCAGCGGCCACTTCCTCGTCCGTGGCGCTGGCCGCGTTAGCGCGGTGCCAGGCCCGTCGGTCCGGGTCCCGCTGCGAGTCGGTGGCGTCGGCGAGCGCGGCATGGGCGGCCCGCCGCTCGCCTGTTCCGCCGCTCTGATAGACCGCCGAGCGCAGCAACGGGTGCCGAAACCGGACCCCCGCACCCACCTCCAACAGCCCGGCATCCACGGCCGACT
>JAFAID010000276.1 GCA_019236925.1 Mycobacterium sp.
AGCATCCTTCTGACCGATCGTGTCGCCGTTGTCACCGGCGGCGGCGCCGGCATCGGCCGCGGCATCGCCGCGGGGATGAAGGCAATGGGCGCCAAGGTGGCGATCTGGGAACGCGACCCCGCATCGTGCGCATCGGCTGCCGATGAGATCGGCGCACTGGGCATCCCCACTGACGTCCGGGACAGTGCCGCGGTCGACGCCGCCCTCGCCCAGACCGCAGCCGAACTCGGACCAATCACGATCCTGGTCAACAACGCCGGAGGAGTCTTCTGGTCAGGGATCCTCGACACCACCGAGAACGGCTGGGACGCGCTGTACAAGTCAAATTTGCGCCACGTCTACCTGTGCACCCAGCGGGTGGCTCGCGGGATCGTCGAGCAGAAGTTGAGCGGCAGTATCATCAACGTCACCTCGATCTAAGGTGTCCGCGCCGCACCGGGTTACGCAACCTATGCAGCAGCCAAAGCCGGGGTCATCAACTACACCAAGACCGCAGCGCTCGAGCTTGCCCCGTATGGCATCCGGGTCAACGCTCTGGCCCCCGACATCACCTTGACCGAAGGGATCATGCAAGTGGCGCCACCAGGTTCCGAGGAGCGGTTCGGCCTCACGGTTCCGATGGGACGCGCGGGCCATGTCGACGAAATGGCAGGCGCAGCAGTATTTCTCGCGTCCGACATGTCGAGCTACATCACCGGTCAGACAATCCATGTCGATGGCGGCACCCACGCCGCCAGCGGCTGGTACCACCATCCGGAGACCGGCGCCTACGCGCTGGGACCGACGGGAGGCTGAGAGCATGCCGCGCATCGCGCCGATCCCGATGGATCAGTTGAGCCCACATTCGCGACACATCGTGGAGGCAGGCGTTGCCGCGGGTCTTTACGCCACGCCCGTGCCGCTGCAGATCTTTGCGTACCGCAGTGCCCAACTCGCGCAAGTAGACATGGCCAGAACGCATTTGGGCGCCGACACGCTGCTCGGCGGCCGAATACTCGAGCTGCTGCGGATACGCAGCGCCCAACTGGGCGAATGCGAGCCCTGCAGCCAATCACGCAAGCACGATTCGATCACCGACGAGGACGTTGCGTGCCTGCTCGCGCCGGCCCGCGACGCTTTGACGGCGCAGGAGCAACTGGCTGTGGAATTCATCGACCGGCTGTCCGGCGATCACCACTCCATCGATGACGAGTTCTACCGGCGACTGGGCGAGCAGTTCACCGCCGCGCAGATCGTCGAACTCGGCTTCACCTGCGCCTCAGCGATGGGACTACACCGCTTCTTGCACACCCTCGACGTCTACGGCGACTCAACCCCGGTCATCGAGTTTTCCCCCGACCAGATCGATTCGGCAAGATAGCGTCGACTACTCCCACTCGATGGTGCCGGGCGGCTTGCTGGTGACGTCCAGCACAACCCGGTTGACCTCGGCGACCTCGTTGGTGATCCGGGTGGAAATCCGCTCCAGGACTTCGTAAGGCACCCGAGTCCAGTCGGCGGTCATGGCGTCCTCGCTGGACACCGGTCGCAACACGATCGGGTGCCCGTAGGTCCGGCCGTCGCCCTGCACCCCCACCGATCGGATGTCGGCCAGCAGCACCACCGGGCATTGCCAGATCTGCTGATCCAAGCCGGCCGCCGTCAGCTCCTCGCGCACGATCGAGTCGGCACGCCGCAATGTGTCGAGCCGCGCCGCGGTGACTTCACCGACGATCCGGATCGCCAGGCCCGGACCCGGAAAGGGTTGGCGTGCAACGATTTCCTCCGGCAGCCCCAGCTCGCGCCCAACCGCACGCACCTCGTCTTTGAACAGCAGCCGCAGCGGTTCGACAAGTTTGAACTTCAGGTCACCAGGCAAGCCGCCGACATTGTGGTGGCTCTTGATATTCGCTGCACCGGTGCCGCCCCCCGACTCCACCACGTCGGGATATAGTGTGCCCTGCACCAGGAACTCAATATCCTTATTTTCCAGGGTATCTCGCACAGCACCTTCGAAGGCGCGGATGAACTGCCGCCCGATGATCTTGCGCTTGCCCTCGGGATTGGCCACTCCGGACAGCGCCTCGAGGAACGTCGCAGCCGCGTCGACGGTCACCAGGTTGGCGCCGGTGGCGGCGACGAAGTCGCGCTGCACCTGCGCACGTTCGCCGGCACGCAGCAGCCCGTGGTCGACGAACACACAGGTCAGCCGGTCCCCGATGGCACGTTGCACGAGAGCGGCGGCCACCGCGGAATCCACCCCGCCGGACAGCCCGCAGATCGCGTGGCCGTCGCCAACCTGGTTGCGCACCTGCTCAATCAGTGCGCTGGCGATGCCGGCCGGCGTCCAATCCGCGGCGATGCCCGCGAAGTCGTGCAGGAATCGGCCGAGCACCTGCTGTCCATGCGGAGTGTGCATGACCTCGGGGTGGTACTGCACGCCGGCCAACCGCCGGGACCGGTCCTCGAAGGCCGCCACCGGGGAGCCCGCGCTGGTGGCCACGACCTCGAACCCGTCCGGGGCCGACGTGACGGCGTCACCGTGACTCATCCACACCGGCTGCGTCTCGGGCAGATCCGAATGCAGTTCACCGCCAACCACTTTCAATTCGGTCCGGCCATACTCGCTGGTTCCGGTGCGCGCGACCGTCCCGCCGAGGGCCTGCGCCATCGCCTGAAATCCGTAGCAGATACCGAACACCGGCACGCCCAAGTCGAACAACGCCGGATCCAGGACTGGCGCGCCGTCGGCGTACACACTGGCCGGACCGCCGGAGAGCACCACCGCCTGCGGGTCGCGGGCTTTGATCTCGTCGACCGACGCGGTGTGCGGAATCACTTCGGAGTACACCCGCGCCTCGCGGACCCGGCGGGCGATCAATTGCGCGTACTGCGCACCGAAATCGACGACCAGCACGGGACGGGGCGATGCTGACTCCACCGGCCCAGTCTAGTGGCCGCGGCCGGCTGGCCGATGAGCGCCAAAGCTCCCTGCTTGACATATGTGTAGACGAATGACTACAGTCTTTTCCATGCAGATGTAGTCAAATGACTACACATCAGCCGAGAGGACCCTGCGATGACGATTCCGTCCACATCCACCCTGACCGTGACGCAGTTGGGCAGCCGCATCGGCGCCCGCATCGACGGCGTACGACTGGCCGGCGACCTTGACGCCGTCGCGGTCGGACAGATCCGGGAGGCACTGCTGCGCCACAAGGTCATCTTCTTCCGGGACCAGCACCACCTCGACGATGCCCAGCAGCAGGCGTTCGCCGCGCGCCTGGGCACTCCGATCGCCCATCCCGCGCTGCAGCAAGAGGGCGCGCCGATCATTACGCCGATCAACTCCGACTACGCCAAGGCCAACCGCTGGCACACCGACGTCACGTTCGTCGCGAACTACCCCGCCGCGTCGATCCTGCGCGCCGTCACCCTGCCGACCTACGGCGGATCGACGCTGTGGGCGTCCACCGCGGCCGCGTACCAGGAACTGCCCGAGCCGCTCAAACACCTGACCGAGAACCTCTGGGCACTGCACAGCAATCGCTTCGACTATGTCGCCGCGCCGCAGATCCAGACCGAAGAGCAAAAAGCCCATCGGACCCGCTTCGAAAAGGCTGACTTCCGCACCGAGCATCCGGTAGTGCGGGTACACCCGGAGACCGGTGAGCGGACCCTGGTGGCCGGGGATTTCGTCCGCGGCTTCGTCGGTATGGACAACTACGAGTCGCACGTGCTTCTGGAGTTGCTACAACGGCGAATTACTATGCCGGAGAACACGATCCGCTGGAACTGGGTGGCCGGTGACGTCGCCATCTGGGACAACCGGGCGACCCAGCACCGCGCGATCGACGACTACGACGACCTGTATCGGCTGATGCACCGGGTTACCGTGCACGGCGATGTGCCCGTCGACGTGCACGGCCAGCGCAGCCGGGTGATCAGTGGCGCTCTGTTGCAGACCCTGGAACCCGTCGCGAGCTGACGGCCGCCCAGGCTGGCCGAAAGTGTGGTTTCCGGGCCACGGCCAACCTGACACTGCAAGCTCGGGTAGCCGAACATCGGGAAAACAGTCGGTCACGCGGAACGTCTGGCGGACCGGCATCGGGCATGGTGAGGTGGTAATTGACCAATTCCCTCAATGACCGAAATCACCCTGGAAGCGAGGTTCGCCGTGCTGGGTCTACCCGAAGCGGTGCACGCTTGTCTGTTCGATCTCGACGGCGTGCTGACCGACACCGCGAGTGTCCACACCAAGGCCTGGAAGGTCATGTTCGACAGGTTCTTGAAGCAACGGGCCGAACAGAGCGGCCAGCCATTCGTTCCGTTCGATCCGGTCGACGACTACCTGAAATATGTCGACGGCAAGAAGCGTGAAGACGGTGTCCGGTCGTTTCTGGCCAGCCGCGGTATCGAACTGCCCGACGGCGACCCCGACGACTCGGGCGACAAAGACACCGTCTACGGGCTGGGCACCCGCAAGAACGACGCCTTCCAGGAGACGCTGCATACCGATGGCGTCAAGGTATTCGACGGCTCGCGACGGTATCTGGAGAAGGTTACCGCCGCGGGTCTGGCCACTGCGGTGGTGTCCTCCAGCGCCAATACCCGCCAGGTGCTAGAGATCACCGGGCTCGACAAGTTCATTCAACAGCGAGTCGACGGCGTGACCCTGCGCGAGGAACACATCGCCGGCAAGCCCGCGCCAGATTCGTTCCTGCGGGCCGCGCAGTTGCTGGACGTCGCCCCCGCCGAGGCGGCAGTATTCGAGGATGCGCTTTCCGGCGTCGCCGCCGGGCATGCCGGACACTTCGGTTACGTGGTAGGCGTTGACCGCGTCGGCCAAGCCGACGAATTGCGCAGCCACGGCGCAGATGTTGTGGTCACCGACCTCGGCGACCTGCTTTAGGAGGCGACGATGATCACCGAAGACGCCTTCCCCATCGAACCCTGGCACGTTCGCGAAACCCGGCTCGACTTGGACATGTTGGCCCAATCCGAGTCGCTGTTCGCGCTGTCCAATGGACACATCGGACTGCGTGGCAACTTCGACGAGGGTGAGCCGCACGGTCTGCCCGGCACCTACCTCAACTCGTTTTTCGAAGTGCGACCCCTGCCATATGCAGAGGCTGGTTTCGGTTATCCGGAGGCCGGCCAGACGGTTGTCGATGTCAGCAATGGCAAAGTGTTTCGCCTCATGGTCAACGACGAGCTGTTCGACGTCCGCTACGGCCAATTGATCGACCATGAGCGGGTCCTCGACCTGCGAGCCGGCACACTGGTCCGTCATGTGCACTGGCGTTCGCCCGCGGGCAGACAGGTGAAGTTGGTGTCGACTCGGCTGGTGTCGCTGGCCCATCGCAGCGTCGCGGCGATCGAGTACATAGTCGAGGCGGTTGACGAATTCGCCCGGATCACAGTGCAATCCGAGCTTGTCAGCAACGAAGACCAGCCGGAGACCTCGAAAGATCCGCGGGTCGCGGCGGTGTTGGATAAGCCGCTGGAGGCGGTCGACCACGAGACGAATGAAGGCCGCGCGCTGCTGATGCACCGCACGAGGGCCAGCGGGCTGATGATGTCGGCGGGGATGGATCACGAAATCGACGTCCCGGGGCGGGTCGAGATCCATACCGAAGCTCGCCCGGATTTGGCCCGCACCACGGTGATCTGCGGACTGCGCCCGGGCCAGAAACTGCGGATCGTGAAGTATTTGGCGTATGGCTGGTCAAGCCTGCGTTCTCGTCCCGCACTGCGCGATCAAGCCGCGGGCGCCCTGGCCGGTGCCCGCTACAGCGGATGGCAGGGCCTGTTGGATTCCCAGCGGGAATACCTCGACAAGTTCTGGGACAGTGCAGATGTCGAGGTCGAGGGCGATCCGGTGATCCAGCAGGCGGTGCGGTTCGGGCTCTTCCACCTGTTGCAATGCAGCGCGCGCGCCGAACGCCGTGGAATTGCCAGCAAGGGACTCACCGGCACCGGTTACGACGGCCATATCTTTTGGGACAGCGAGGGATACGTTCTACCGGTCCTCACTTACACCGCACCGCACGCGGCGGCCGATGCGCTGCGGTGGCGGGCGTCGACACTTGACCTGGCCAAGGAGCGCGCGGCCGAGCTGGGCTTGGAAGGCGCGGCATTTCCGTGGCGGACGATTCGCGGTCAGGAGTGCTCGGGCTACTGGCCGGCCGGCACGGCAGCCTTCCACATCAACGCCGACATCGCGATGGCGTTCGAGCGGTACCGCATCGTCACCGGCGACCACTCGCTAGAGAAAGAGTGTGGGCTCGAGGTCCTGGTCGAAACTGCTCGGCTCTGGCGCTCACTCGGGCACCACGACCGACACGGCGTCTGGCACATCGACGGGGTGACCGGACCCGACGAGTACACCGCGATAGTCCGCGACAACATCTTCACGAATCTGATGGCGGCGCACAACCTTCGGGTAGCCGCCGCGGCGTGCGCCCGCCATCCCGAGCAGGCGCGGGCGATGGGTGTCACCACCGAGGAAGCCGCCGCCTGGCGCGACGCGGCCAACGCGGCACACATCCCGTACGACGAAGAGTTGGGTGTGCACCAGCAGTGCGAAGGCTTCACCACTTTTGCGGAGTGGGACTTCGAAGACAGAAACAGCTATCCGTTGTTGCTACACGAGCCCTATGTGCGGCTGTACCCGGCGCAGGTCATCAAGCAGGCCGACCTGGTTATGGCGATGCAGTGGCAAAGCCACGCATTCACGCCCGAGCAGAAAGCCCGCAACGTCGACTACTACGAGCGGCGCACGGTGCGCGACTCGTCGCTGTCAGCCTGCACCCAGGCGGTGATGTGCGCCGAGGTCGGCCACTTGGAACTCGCGCACGACTACGCCTTCGAGGCCGCGTTGATCGACCTGCATGACCTGCATTCCAACACCCGCGATGGCCTGCACATGGCGTCTCTGGCCGGCGCGTGGATGGCTCTGGTCAACGGTTTTGGCGGCCTGCGCGACGACGAGGGCGTCCTGTCGCTCGATCCGCAGCTGCCGGACAGCTTCGCGCGCCTGTGTTTCCGGTTGAAGTGGCAGG
This sequence comes from Mycobacterium sp., assembly GCA_019236925.1. GTDB lineage: Bacteria > Actinomycetota > Actinomycetes > Mycobacteriales > Mycobacteriaceae > Mycobacterium. Next base: position 7,044 of record JAFAID010000276.1, read on the forward strand.
GGCACCGGGTGACCGTCTCGGTCACCCACAAGGACGTCACCTACACGCTGCGCGACGGGCCGGACGGCGAGCTGAAGATCCGCCACGCCGGCGAGGATCTGACGCTGAGCACCAGCGAGCCGACGACCGTGCCGCTGCAGGAACGTGAGCCGCTGCTGCCGCGTCCGCCGCAGCCGCCGGGCCGTGAGCCGATGCACCGGCACAGTGGCTTGGCAGCGAAGGTTCCAGTCACCCTGCAGAGCTGACCGGTTCGATCGGTAGCCAGCGCAGCGCGCCGGGCGCGTCGGCGGGCACCACCGGATGCTGCGGCGCGATCGGGTCCAGCCGACGGTACGGCTCGCCCTGGCGTGGCCGCAGATCGTTTTCACCCTTGTTCGGCCACAGCGACGCGGCCCGCTCGGCCTGCGCTGAAATTGACAGCGCAGGGTTGACGCCGAGGTTCGCCGAGATCGCCGCACCGTCGACCACTGACAACGTCGGGTAGCCGTACACCCGGTGATATGGGTCGATCACGCCATGTTCGGAGCTGTCGCCGATCACCGCGCCGCCGAGGAAGTGCGCGGTCAGCGGGATGTTGAACAGCTCGCCCCAGGTGCCGCCGGCCACCCCGTCGATCTTGGCGGCGATGCGACGGGTGACCTCGTTGCCGACCGGAATCCAGGTCGGGTTCGGCTCGCCGTGCCCCTGCTTGCTGACATAGCGGCGCCGGCCCAGCCGTCCGCGT
>JAFAID010000319.1 GCA_019236925.1 Mycobacterium sp.
GAGCGCGTCGTCGACGGTGCAGTCCTCATGCAGGCTGTCACACAACCGGATCAGCAGCCGATCGGCGTGGGTCCAGCAGGCGTCGTCGGGTCCGCCGACCGTCAGTGACGTGATTTGTGCTTCTGTCAGGCCGGCTTTGGCGGCGAATACGCTGACATGCACGCCCCATTCGTACTCTGCGCCGCATGACGCCGTCACCCGGTCGATGACGATTTCACGTTGCCGGATGGTCAGATGACCCCGGTCGAGAAGTCCGGAGTTGAAGAACTTGAAGAACAGCCGGCGATCGCGCGCCAAGGTGGTGAACAGCACGAGCGGCGGGCGGCCGCGCATGATCGCGTCGATGGCTTGCGCAATGTCGTCGGGCAGCGGTGCGGTGGCCGGCGCAATGCGGGCGCCGCCGGTGCCATTGGCGCTATCATTTTTATAGCGTGTCATGGTGACGAAAGTAGCCCTTGTGCTACAAAATGTAAAGCATGAATTCGCCCCGCATCGGATGGTCGGCCCGAGGATCGCGCTCGGGGCGGCCGATCATGGTCGCCCTCGACGCGCTGGGGCGCCGCGGCGCGCTGCGCCTGCTCTGGGAGCTGCGCAATGGGCCGCTGACCTTCCGTGCACTGCAAACGGCCAGTGACACCAACCCCGGCTCGCTCAACACTCGGTTGAAGGAGCTGCGACATCTCCGCATCGTGGATCATGGGGACGCGGGTTATTTCCTTACCGCACATGGCTGTTCGCTCATGCAGGCTCTTGAGCCGCTGCAGATCTGGGCACACCGCTGGGCGGCCGACGCAGTCGACTCAGCGGTAAACCAGACCCGATAGCCGCCAGGCCAGTGCTGCCGGACAGCTAGGGCAGCCCGATCTCGCGGTAACGCCGCAAGCGGGTCGCCGTCCGTTCGGCATCGGGCACCCCGCGAAGCGCGTGCAGCTCGGCGGCGATCGCCACGGACAGCCGCGCGCAGAACTCGACCGGCTCGTCGGCGGCGTCCGGGTGCTCCGGCACGACGACGTCGACGATGCCCGACGTCAACAAATCAACCGATCGGATGCCTTGTGCGGCGGACAGTTCGGCGGCGTGCGCGGTATCGCGGAAGACGATCGCGCTGGCGGCCTCGGGCGGCAGCGGCGCCAACCAGCCGTGCAACGCCGCCAGTACCCGGTCGGCCGGCACCATCGCCAGGGCCGGCCCGCCGCTGCCCTGACCGAGCAGCACCGACACAGTCGGGGTATCCAGCGTGACCAACTCGGACAGACAGCGAGCGATCTCACCGGCCAGCCCACCCTCTTCCGCCTCGGCTGACAGCGCCGGGCCGGCGGTGTCGATGACGAGCACTAGCGGTAGCCGCAGGCCGGCGGCCAGCGTCATACCGCGACGGGCCTCGCGCAACGCGGCGGGGCCGACCAGCCCGCCGACGATCCGCTGCTGGCCGAGGACCACCGCGGGCTGACCGGCGAATCGGGCCAGCGCCAGCAGGGTGGTCGCCGCTTCGCCTTGTTCGGTTCCCGACAGCAGCACCTGTTCCGTGCAGCCGTGTCGCAGCAGCTGCCGCACCCCGGGCCGATCCGGCCGCCGTGAGGCCATCACCGAGTCCCAGGCCGGCACATCGGGCAACGTTTCGGGTGGCGGCGCATCCGGTGGCGGCGCCGCATGGTCGGCGACCACTTTGAGCGCGCGGTCGAGAATGCCGCGCAGCTCACCGAGCGGCACGACCGCGTCGATGACCCCGTGCCGCTGCAGATTCTCAGCCGTCTGGATGCCGGCCGGAAACGGTTCGCCGTAGAGCTGCTCGTACACCCGCGGCCCCAGGAAGCCGATCAACGCGCCGGGCTGGGCGATGGTGAGGTGGCCCAGCGAGCCCCATGACGCGAACACCCCGCCGGTGGTCGGGTGGCGAAGGTACACCAAGTAGGGCAGGTGTGCCTGTTTGTGCAGCGTGACGGCTGCGGCGATCTTGACCATCTGCAGAAAGGCGACGGTGCCCTCCTGCATCCGGGTACCTCCGGAGCTCGGCGACGCCAGCAGCGGCAGCCGCTCGGCGGTTGCGCGTTGCACAGCAGCGGTGATCCGTTCGGCAGCCGCGACGCCGATCGAGCCGCCGAGGAATTCGAACTCGCAGACCACCACCGCTACCCGCCGCCCGAACAGCCGGCCCTCGCCGGTCAGCACCGCTTCGTCACGGCCGGTGGCGGCTCGGGCGTTAGCGAGCTCGTGGGCGTAGGACGCATTCGTCGGCACCACCAGCGGCGTGGTGTCCCAGCTGACGAAAGTCCCCTCGTCGAGCACCGCGTCGCGCAGTTCATCGGTCCCGATCCGGCCCACACGGCAGAGGCTACATATCAGCGATCTAGTCGTGGCCTTCGCGCGGGCTCACACCGAGGGCCTTGCCAAGGGGGTGCGCGGCGAGAGTCTGCGGGTCGACGTCGAAAAGCGAAAGGGGATCGGGGATTACGCCGGTGTCCTCGACGTAGCGATCCCACAGCGCGAGAAGCTCGGCCAGCTTGTCCGGGCGTGAGGCGGCCAGGTCATCGATCTCGCCCGGGTCCGCGGAGAGATCGTAGAGCTGCCAGGCGCCCGGCCCGTACGGCTCGGGCAGATAGAGCGCCTTCCAGTGGCCTCGGCGGATGGCGCGACGGCCGAACAACTCCCATCCGGTGTCGGTGACGTCATCGTGTACCGCCTCGGCGGCGCCGGACAGGTATGGCACCAGCGACCCGCCGCGCATGGATGCGACTTCACGGCCCTGGTATTCGGTGCCGGGATGTGTGACGCCGGCGAGTTCCAGCACGGTCGGGGCGATGTCCATGACGGTTGCGAACGCGGTGCCGATCTGGGCCTGCCGATCGAAGCCCGGCCAGGTGACGAACCCGACCACTCGGATGCCCCCCTCGGTGGTGAACGCTTTGTAGAGCCGCGATGGGGCGGTGGCGGCCTGTGCCCAGCGCGGCCCGTACCAGATGAATGTGTTGGGCGCGCCCAGGTTGTCCAGGCTGTGATCGCAATGCTGCTCGATCTGCGCCGCGATCAGGCCACCCAGAATCGGGATCGCCTCGACGATTGCTCCCTCCGCGCCGTTGTCGGACATGAAGATCACCACGGTGTCGTCGAGCTCACCGGTTTCGGTCAGGTAGTCGATCACCCGGCCGATGTTCTGATCCATCCGGTCCACCATGGCGGCGTATACCTCCATGCTTCGGGCCGAGATCGCGCGTTCCTCGTCGGTCATGTCGTCCCACTCCGGCGTGCCGTCGGACACGACGGGGTGAGCAGCGACGTCTGGCGGGCATAGGCCGAGCCGTTTGAGCGCGGCAAGTCGCTCTTCGCGCAGCGCGTCCGGGCCGGCGTCATAGCGACCGCGATAGTTCGCAATCAATTCCGCCGGTGCTTGCAGCGGCCAGTGCGGTGCCTGGAACGCCAGATAGGCGAAGAACGGTCGTTCGTCGTCCCCGGGGCGTTCGCGGAAGTAGCGCAGCAGGGTGTCGGTGTAGGAGTCCGACGAATAGAAGTCGTCCCCGACGGTGACGAACTGGTCGTCCTCGGTATAGAGCGTTGGGCCGGGCAGCCCAACGACGGCCCGCGAACCGCCGTAATGGCTGGCGCCACCCGGCAGCAGTGCGAACGAGCGCTCGAACCCGCGGGCCCACGGTGACCTGTCAATGGTGTTGCCCAGGTGCCATTTTCCCGACATCAGCGTCAGGTAGCCGGCGTCGCGCAACAACTCGGGCAACGCCACCACCCGGTCGTTGAGATAGCCCTCGTAACCGGGCGCGCCCTTGAATGTCGGCGGCAGAACCTCACCCATCGTGCCGATGCCGGCGATGTGGTGGTCGGTTCCGGTCAGCAGCATCGACCTGGTCGGGGAGCAGGCAGGCGCCGAATGAAAGTCGGTAAACCGGATCCCGGCGTAGGCCAGCCGGTCCAGGTTGGGGGTGTTGATCTCCCCACCGAATGCGCCGATGTCGGAAAACCCGAGATCGTCTGCCACTATCACCAAGAAGTTGGGCCGCTTCACGCTGAAGCATCCTGTCAGGTCTTACGCACAAATTGAATGCTCTCGCTACGCCGATTCGTGGCCGCCCGGCGAGGCACTGGGGCTGAATTGTTTGGCTCCTCCGCAGGCCCTGCGGGCCTGCATCGTCGCCAAACTAAGCTTGGCGACATGATTGGTGTCACCCGCGTCGAAGACGTCCTGACCATTGAGTTGCAGCGTCCGGAACGGCGCAACGCGCTCAACTCCGAGCTGGTGGAGGGGTTGCGCGAGGCGGTGGAGAAGGCGGCAGGCGAGAACGTCCGCGCCATC
>JAFAID010000430.1 GCA_019236925.1 Mycobacterium sp.
CGCAAGCCATCGACGCGATCATGCGCGGCCGCCCGCCGCTCGTGCTGTTCACCACCTTGGCGCGCGATCGCCGGCTGTTCTTCAAGTTCTTCAACTCCGGACTCCTCGACCGGGGTCATCTGACCATCCGGCAACGTGAAATCGTCATCGACCGGGTGACGGCGTCCTGCGGCGCAGAGTACGAATGGGGCGTGCACGTCAGCGTATTCGCCGCCAAAGCCGGCCTGACAGAAGCACAAATCACGTCACTGACGGTTGGCGGACCCGACGACGCCTGCTGGACCCACGCCGATCGGCTGCTGATCCGGTTGTGTGACAGCCTGCATGAGGACTGCACCGTCGACGACGCGCTCTGGGCAGAGCTCGCCGCCGATCACTGCGACGAGGCACTGCTGGAACTGCTCATGCTCGCGGGCACCTACCGCACCGTCAGTTATCTGGTGAACTCGCTGCGCTTGCCACCGGAACCCGGCGCGAGCCGATTTCCGCCATCGCGAGCGAATTGAGCGGGCGCCTCGGGCGGTTGTTCCCACAGCTACGGGGGACAATCAGGCATCATGGGCGGCATGGACACTGGTGTTACCTCACCGCGGGTTTTGGTTGTCGACGACGACTCCGACGTGCTGGCCTCATTGGAGCGCGGATTGCGGTTGTCCGGCTTTGAAGTGTCGACCGCGGTTGACGGCGCCGAGGCATTGCGCAGTGCCACCGAGACCAGGCCCGATGCGATCGTGCTCGACATCAACATGCCGGTGCTGGACGGCGTCAGTGTGGTCACCGCGCTGCGCGCGATGGACAACGACGTCCCGGTCTGCGTGCTCAGCGCCCGCAGCTCGGTCGACGACCGGGTAGCCGGTCTGGAGGCCGGCGCCGACGACTACCTGGTCAAGCCGTTCGTGCTGGCCGAGTTGGTGGCTCGGGTGCGAGCCTTGCTGCGCCGCCGCGGATCCACCGCGACCTCGTCGTCGGAGACCATCATGGTCGGCCCACTGGAAGTGGACATCCCGGGCCGGCGGGCCCGCGTCAACGGCGTCGACGTCGACCTGACCAAGCGCGAGTTCGATCTGCTGGCAGTGCTCGCCGAGCACAAGACCGCGGTGCTGTCGCGCGCGCAGCTGCTGGAATTGGTGTGGGGTTATGACTTCGCCGCCGACACCAACGTCGTCGACGTGTTCATTGGATACCTGCGCCGTAAATTGGAAGCCGGTGGCGGCCCCCGGCTGCTGCACACCGTCCGCGGAGTGGGATTCGTACTGCGCATGCAGTGACGGGATCGAGCATGAACTTAATGAACTTCTTGTCGCGAATTTTGACCCGCACGCCGTCGCTGCGTGCCCGGGTGGTGGTGGCGACCGTCATCGGCGCCGCTATTCCGGTGCTGATCGTCGGCGTCGTCGTTTGGGTGGGCATCACCAACGACCGCAAGGAACGGCTGGACCGCCGTCTCGATGAGGCGGCCGGTTTCGCGATCCCGTTCCTGCCCCGGGGCCTTGGCCAAATCCCCAAGTCCCCCAACGACCAGGATGCGCTCATCACCGTGCGCCACGTTGGTGGCGAGGTCACGTCCAACTCAACGGTCACGTTGCCCGAGCTGCCGGCCGGCTACGCCGACACCTACGTCAACGGAGTGCGTTACCGGGTGCGCACCGTGAATATCCCAGCGCCGCACCCGATGTTGGTAGCGGTGGGCGCGACCTATGACGCCACCATTGCCGACACCAATAACCTGCATCGCCGGGTGATCTTGATCTGTGGATTCTCGATCGGCGCGGCGGCCGTGTTCGCCTGGCTGCTGGCAACTTTCGCGGTGCGGCCGTTCAAACGGTTGGCGCAACAGACCAGGTCGATCGACGCCGGCGACGAGAGACCGCAGGTTCGCGTGCGGGGGGCCAGCGAGGCCGTCGAGATCGCCGAGGCCATGCGGGGCATGCTGCAGCGAATCTGGAACGAGCAGAACCGGACCAAGGAGGCCCTGGCTTCGGCCCGCGACTTCGCGGCGGTGTCCTCGCATGAATTGCGCACGCCGCTGACCGCGATGCGCACCAACCTCGAAGTGCTGGCCACCCTGGACCTGCCGGACGAGCAACGCAAAGAAGTGCTCAACGACGTGATCCGGACCCAATCTCGTATCGAGGCAACGTTGTCCGCGCTGGAGCGACTGGCCCAGGGTGAGCTGTCGACGTCGGAGGATCACGTGCCGGTCGACATCACCGAACTGCTCGACCGCGCGGCGCACGACGCGATGCGGATCTACCCCGAACTGGACGTGTCCCTGGTGCCCTCGCCGACCTGCATCATCGTCGGGCTGCCCGCGGGCCTGCGTCTTGCCGTCGACAATGCGATCGCCAACGCCGTCAAACACGGTGGCGCGACCCGGGTTCAGCTGTCCGCGGTCAGCTCGCGGGCCGGCGTGGAAATCGCCGTCGATGACAACGGCAGCGGAGTGCCCGAAGAGGAGCGCCAGGTTGTGTTCGAGCGGTTCTCCCGCGGATCGACCGCGTCGCATTCAGGCTCCGGCCTGGGACTGGCGTTGGTGGCTCAGCAGGCCCAGCTGCATGGTGGCACGGCGTCGCTGGAAAACAGCCCGCTGGGCGGGGTGCGTCTGCTGCTGCGTTTACCCGGCCCGAGCTGAGTTCCCGTTACTCCTTGTTTCTGCCTTTGCGCCACGACGTGAACCCGCCCTGCTCGGCGGATTCCTCGTCTTTGAACCAGACTTCGGCGATGGTCTGCGTGTAGTGGGGGCTGTCCGGGGTGTGGTAAAGCATGGAATCCTCGTTGCCCTTCACCAACCAACCTTCCGGACCGCTTCCGTCGGCCCCGGGGCGGGCCGAACCCGCACCGTAGGGACTGCCTGCGGCCGCTTTGATCTTCGTTGTCTCAGCCTCTGACGGGCTCTTCACGGGCGCGGCGACAGCAGCCGCTGCGGCGGCCGAAGACCTCACCGGCACTTCACGTTTGACGCGCCGAACGGTCAGCGCGAACGTCAGCAACAGCCCGAGCAGGAACGCCACCGCGACCAGCCAGTAGTTCACGTGGCCCATCACTGCGCTCCGATCTCACGTGAGCCGGGCATGTCGTCGAGGGCTTGCTCTTCGGTGGTGCGCCTGATCGATATGCCGGCGACCACCAGGGCAACCGTCGAACCGACCGCGAACGCCACCAGATAGCACAACCATTGGATAACGAAGTTCATGGCAGAGTTCTCCTTAGCTGACCACGCTTTCGACGCGGCGGTTCTTGGCTTGACCGTCCGGGCTGCGGTTGTCAGCGACTGGATCGGCCGCACCGAGACCTTTCGCGGTCAGGTGATCGCGCGTGACACCCCGTGCGACCAGGTAATCCGCGACGGCTTCTGCACGGCTAGTGCTCAACGGGTCGTTGATTGCGTCGTTGCCGGTGTTGTCGGTGTAGCCGGTGATGGTCACGGTCGCGCCTGGGCAGGCCTTCAGCTTGTCGGCAACCTCGTTCAGTGTCTGCTCGACGGCCGGCGTCAGCGCGGACCCGTTGGTGGCAAAGGTAATCGGGCCCGACGCTTTGACATCCGATCGCAGGTGGGCGCAGGCACTGCCCGGACCAAGCGCCGGTGCCGGACCCGGGGGTGCGCTCCCCGTGACGGGACCGCCGATCCCCATCGTGTCGACGATATTCAAATTCGGCCAGGCCGCATCGGCCGCCTGCTCGATGGCGTTCTGCTGACCTCCCGAACCCGCGGTCCCGATCAGGGTGATGGTGTCGCCCTTTACGGTGAGACCGAAATCGGGAACCGACGCCGCCGCCCTGAAAACCGGCGCGGCATTGGAGAAATCGAGAGACCTGATGTCCCGGTTGATCCGCACGTCGTCGATGATGTTGATTTCCGACCCGAAGCCCCCCTTCAGCGCCGCCAGCAGCGACTCCTTTGCCCCGAGGACGGGCATGTCACCGGAAATCGTGATGTCGTTGCCGTTGCGGGTGATTGACACCGGTGCCAGCGACACCGCCGGAATCGTCGGCGTGTTCGGCGCGCCGCCAGAGGATTTGGGTGCGCTCAGCGTCGGCAACGCACCCGTCGGCCCGTTGAACGTCGGTCCGGTCCGGCCTAGTTCGCCATAGCCGATTACCGCCAGCAGCAGGGGAATAACGACCAATCCGACCAACCACGGCAAGCCGGGAAACCGCCGGTAGAACTTCGAGGTTCGCCGCCATTGGGTGGTTTCGGGTGTCTCATCGGAACCCGCCATTGCGTCCTCCCCTCTTGCTAACGGGTACTGAGCAGGTCAATCACGAAGATCAGCGTCTTGCCTGACAGCTGATGACCTGAGCCGGCCGGCCCATAAGCCTGCGCGGGCGGGATCACCAGCTGACGCCGACCACCCACTTTCATGCCGGGGATGCCGTCCTGCCAGCCCTGGATGAGACCGCGCAACGGGAACTCGATGGGCTCACCGCGACCCCAGGAGCTGTCGAATTCTTCGCCGGTGTCGTACTCGACGCCGACGTAGTGCACCTCGACGACGCCACCCGGCACGGCTTCGGGTCCGTCCCCGACCACCAGGTCTTCGATGACGAGTTGTGCGGGCGCTGGGCCGCTGGGAAAGTCGATCTCTGGTTTGCTTGGCACGGATGCGACCCTAGTCCGGCACACTTGACTCGTGGAAGAGGACCCGAAATCAACCGACAAAGACGCCCTGACGCATATCCACGGCCTGGTCGCCGAGGAGAAGGCACTTCGGGCGCAGCTACAGCACGGCGATATCACCGCATCGGAGGAGCACGAGCGGCTGCGCCGCATCGAGACCGAGCTCGACCAATGCTGGGATCTGCTTCGGCAGCGTCGGGCGCTGCGCGAAACCGGTGGCGACCCGGGCGCCGCGACGGTGCGCCCGCCCGGCCAAGTCGAGGGCTACCTGGGCTGAGGAGATGGTTGCCGACCCGGATGACGTCGACGTGGTCATCGTGGGTGGCGGACACAACGGCCTGGTCGCGGCCGCCTATCTGGCGCGAGCCGGCCTGCGGGTACGGCTGCTGGAGCGGCTGCAGCACGTCGGCGGTGCCGCGGTGTCGTCACAACTTTTCGACGGGGTCGACGCCCGGCTGTCGCGGTACGCGTACCTGGTGAGCCTGTTGCCGGCCCGCATCACCGCCGACCTGGGGGCGACGGTGAGGTTGGTGCGGCGGGCGTACTCGTCGTACACGCCCGATCCGGCCACGGCGGGCCGCACCGGCCTGCTGGTCGGTCCGAACTCGACGTTCGCCGCCGTCGGCGCCCACGACGACGAACGGGCCTTCGCCGCGTTCTACCGGCGCTGCCGCCTGGTCACCGAGCGGCTCTGGCCGACGCTGTTGGAGCCGTTGCGCACCCGCGAGCAGGCCCGACGGGAGGTCGTCGACAGCGGCGACCCCGAGGCGGCCGCGGCCTGGCGGGCCATGGTCGATCGACCGATCGGCGAGGCGATCGCCGATGCGCTCGGCAACGACCTGGTGCGCGGCGTGGTGGCGACCGATGCGCTGATCGGCACCTTCGCCCGGCTCGACGACCCGTCGCTGCAGCAGAACGTCTGTTTCCTGTATCACCTCCTCGGCGGCGGCGTCGGCGAATGGCACGTCCCGGTCGGCGGCATGGGCGCGGTGAGCGCTGCGCTGGCCACCGCGGCAGCCGGCAGCGGAGCTGAAATCATCACCGGCGCAGAGGTTTACGCAGTCGAACCGAACGGCCAGGTGTGTTACCGCCGATACGACGACGAGCACGTGGTGCGCGGCCGGTTCGTGCTGGCCGGCGTCACGCCGGCGGTGCTGGCCGGTCTGCTGGGGCAGCAGTCATCGCCGCCGGCGCCCGGCGCTCAGGTCAAGGTGAACATGGTGCTGCGCCGGCTGCCGCGATTGCGCGACGACAGCGTGACGCCCGAGCAGGCGTTCGGCGGAACATTGCACGTCAACGAGACCTGGACACAGCTGGATGAGGCGTATTCGCGGGCCGCCGCGAAAGCGCTGCCCGATCCGCTTCCGTGCGAGATCTACTGCCATTCGCTGACCGACCCGAGCATCCTGTCCCCCGCGCTGCGCGAATCGGGCGCAGCGACCCTGACGGTGTTCGGCCTGCACACGCCCCACTCGTTGTTCGGTGAAGACGAGCCCGCACGGCTGCGCGACCAGCTCACCGATGCCGTGCTGAAGTCACTGAATTGCGTTCTGGCCGAACCGATTCAGGATGTGGTGATGGATGACGCGAACGGCCGGCGCTGCGTCGAGACGACGACCACCCTGGACCTGGAGCACACGCTGGGGATGACCGGCGGCAACATCTTCCACGGCGCATTGTGCTGGCCGTTCAGTGACGACGACGATCGACTGGATACTCCGGCACGGCGGTGGGGTGTGGCCACCGCGCACGAGCGAATCCTGCTGTGCGGCTCGGGCGCCCGGCGCGGCGGGGCG
>JAFAID010000074.1 GCA_019236925.1 Mycobacterium sp.
CCCAGCGTGGGGCCCGACGAACCGCTGAGCCGCCAGCCATCCCCGTCGGCCACGGCGCGCAAGTCGGAATGCTCGGGCAGCACGACGACCGCGGTCGCGCCGGCGGCAAGATCGGCGATCAGCGATACGGCCGACGCGTCCGCCAGACTCGCGACGGCGCTTGCCGTCGCCGTGCTCAGCAGCGGGCCCGGCAACAGCGCCGAGGCTGCGGCCTCGACGACGCAGCCCATGTCGGCCAGACTGCCACCCTGGCCACCGACACCCTCCGGCAGGTGCACCGCATGAAAGCCGCGTGCGATGAATTCCTGCCACCAGGGCGGTAATTCGCCTGCCGCGATCGAATCGAACGCCGCGCGGGTCTTGTCTATCGGCGCGTGCCGGGTCGCGAACCGAATGACGGCATCGACGAGTTGTTCCTGCTCGGTCGTGATCGCCAGCGCCATAGGGGCGTCAGCCGTCCAAGCCGAGGATGCGCGCGGCATTGCCGTAGAGGAACTTCGGCCACACCTCGTCCTTCAGCGGGACCTTGGGCAGCTCGCTGAAAATTCGCTCCAGCGACAGGCCCATCGGGAAGTACCCGGCGTAGAGGACCTTATTCGCGCCGCGGGAGTTCGCATAGTCGATGATGGCCTTCGGGTAGTACTTTGGCGCGAACGCCGATGTCGAGTAATACAGGTTGGGCCACTTCAGCATCAGCTTGACCGCGAGATCCTCCCACGGTTCGCAGCCGTGGCGGGTGACGAACACCAGATCAGGGAAGTCGAACATTACGACGTCGATACGTGAGACATCCTGCGGTGCAAAGGGAATCCGCGGGCCGGGGACACCGGCGCAGACGAAGATCGGAATGCCGAGTTCGACGCAGGTGGCATAGATCGGATACATCTTCGGATCGTCGATGGGAACCTGCGGAAAGGTCCCAGCCGGAAACACCGATGTCGCCCGGATACCGAACTGCTCATACTCGCGGCGGATCGCGTTCACCGAACCCATCACATCGTTCGGGTCCACCAGCGCGCCGGAGGGCACGAACCGGTCCGGGAACAACTTGAGTGCCAACTGTGCGGAGTTCTCACCGACGCCGATCATGGCCTTCTCGATGCCGAACCGGTCCATCTGCTGCAGCACCAACGACACCGGGTCGTCGGTCGGCAGCCCCTTGGGTACATCCTTGAACATGTACTCGACTGGGAACTCGAAGTCCTCCTTAGACTCACGGTCCTTCGTCTGCCTGCGGATGAAGTCATAGTGAGCGGAACCCTGGTGGGGAAATCCCATCATCGTGTCGATCACTGGCAGACCGAGAGGTCCGGCCATGGCGTCCTCCGATCACGGACGAGCATACGATGCATACCGTCGCTGCTGGGACAATAGTGAAACACGGTTCTACTAGTGTCAAGGTCATTCGACGACACACTTGATGGAACGACGCTGTGCGCGTTGGCGACATGTCGTATTATCGGTGGCACATACCAAGAAGCTTGTTCTCGGAGCATCCCGATCCTCACCCTCGGACCCGAACCGGAGGTCGCATCGTCAACACTCCAGCTCCCGGCAGCACACCGCCACAGGTGGCGTCGCGTGGACGGCGTAGAACCGACCGCGCCGAATCCCCCATCGTTCCATTGACGGATATGACCAGCGGTCAGCTGATCCGACGAGCCAAGATCATCGAAGAGGTGATCGACCTGATCGCCGACGTCGGCGCCGAGGCGGTGCAGATGCGCGACGTGGCCCAACGTTCAGGGGTGGCCCTGGCCACCGTCTATCGCTACTTCAGCTCCAAGGAACACCTCCTGGCTGCGGCCCTGGAGGCCTGGCAGAAGCGGCTGACCCGGCGCATTCTGGCCGCCGGCAGCCCGCCCGATCCGGACCCCTTGCCCGGCATCCTGGACTACTTGCGGCGCGCCCAGCGCGCCTTTCATCGCAACCCTGAGATGACCGCGTTGATGCTTCAAATGCTGACATCAACTGACCCCGAGGCGACGGCGACGATCGACCAGATGAATCGGACGAACGTCGAGATGTTCAATCGCCTCCTGCACGGCGTTGCACCGGAGGAGATCCCGAATATCAGTTTCGGTCTCAACGCCGCGTTGACCAGTGCGCTTACCGGGTTGCTCACAGGCAGGTTGACCTTGGACGAATCGGTGAGCCGGGTCGAGTGGGTCGCGCGTGCCCTGCTTGGCGGCAATACTATGCAGCCGCACCCCTAGCCAGCTCCGGACCC
>JAFAID010000189.1 GCA_019236925.1 Mycobacterium sp.
GCAGACCGGCAACCCGCAGTGACGATAGCAGATCCTGCGTCGCACCACTTCGTAACGTACACACCGGCCGTCCGCGGCGACACGGCTCGTAAAGAGAATTTTACGGATGTGATGATGACGGCCTACGTCGGCGGGCTGTCCTTGGTCAATCTTTCTGTCGCACGGCGACGTCTCGACCTGCGATGCGACAGATAGGTTGACCGCTTCTTGGAGCAGTTTGGTCAATATTTCTGGCGCAAATCGAACAATCGGGGCGGGGCGGGGGAGCGCCAGTTGACAGAATTCGACGGCGAACGCCACGGGCCGGATGATCGCTGGCGTACTCGCAAGTTTGGCCGAGCTTGAGCTTGGTCGGGAACGCCGCGTAGCACGTCGAGCGCGCGAAGAGTTCATTGGGCGGCGCAAGGTTCTCGACGCCTCCAAAGCTGTTCTGGCGCAGCGGACGCACGCCAGCGGTGAATCGGCCACGACCTATTGCGGCAACGCTTGGCGTGAGCCGCCCCACGGTGTACCGGGTGCTTGCGGAAATCACCAACTACTAGCCCACTAGAACTTCAAGGCTGCACATACGACAACATTTCTGAACAGACTGCTCAGCGCCTCGTAATCACGTAGACGGTGGTCAGGAACGGCGGGAACCGTTGTAGCGAATAAGATCTCCATCGATTTGCGTACCGCTTCACTCTCCATTCGATCTGGCTCGGAGCGCCGAGTTCGTCGAGGTAACCGACCAGGCGTAGGCGCCACGTGCTTCTGGGTCTCGACGCCGACGCTCTTGTCCTCGGTGTGCGTGGCATCACGTCCCAAACATCGGATGCGTGGCCAGCGCGGTGATATCGAAGTCGGCGTACGGACGGATCGGTGTGTCCAGCACCTCTTCTAGGGCGTCAGCGCGGCTCACCGACCAGATCCCAATGTTGGAACGCGCCCCGGGCAATCGCCAGAAACCGCCGATAACATTTTGTCTCATAAGTTCTCGTCCCCGAGCCCGTTCGCGTTCGATGAGCGCGGTGCATTCGTCTTCGGGAAGCTCAAGAGCTCGTGCCGCGTTCACGCGAACCAAGAAACCACCATTACTTCTTAACTGCCGGGACGTCGGGTTGGGTCGTCTCCGGAATCCGGTGTAAATAGGGAGCATGGGCGTAGGTTCCGCTTCACGACCTGCAAGTCTGCGAAGAAGGAAGTCACGCCCATGCCTGTTCGAGTATCAGCCACCGACCGTATCCGCACCAAGATCGACGCCTTGTTTGCCGAGGATTGGGAGCTGCTGGAGATCCTTGAAGAAGTCGCCCGCCTCGGCGCCCAGCTGTTGATGCAGGCGGCCCTGGAGGCTGAGGTCACCGAGTTCCTCGGCCGCGAACGCTACCAACGCACCGCCGCCTGTCCCGACGCTAACGACGGCTCACGCAACGGTTATCGGCCGGTGACGGTCAAAACCACCACCGGGCCGGTCACGTTGGAGCGGCCGAAGCTGCGCGGCACCACCGCAGCGTTCGCGTCGCGGTTGTTCGGTAAGCACGTGACGAAAACCAACGCCCTGGAGACGCTGGTGATCGCGGCGTTCGTGCGCGGACTGTCGGTGCGCGACGTGCAGGCCACCCTCGCCGAAACACTCGGCGATCAGGCCGCGATCTCCAAATCCACGGTCTCCGAAATCTGCAAGGCGATTCGAGCCGAATACCAGGCGTGGGCGCGCCGCCGACTCGACGAGATCATGCTGGACTATCTGTTTTTGGACGCCAGTTTCTTTCGGATGCATCCCGGGTCGCCTGCCGAGCCGGTGTTGGCCGCCTGGGGCATCACCACCGACGGCAAACCCGTGTTCGTCGGATTGTCACCTGGGATCGGCGAGTCCGCCGACGCGTGGGCCGACTTCCTGACCGATCTGTGCGAACGCGGCCTTGCCACTCCGCTGCTGGTCGTCTCTGACGGCGCCAAGGGCCTGATCGCGGCCATCGAACAAATCTACCCAAAAGCGTTGCGCCAGAGATGTCTTATTCATCGACTCCGGAACGTGCTCGCCAAGATTCCCACCGGGATGCAAGCCGAGGTCCGCGACGGATACTGGGCGATTTTCGATACCACCGACCTCAACATCGAACCGGGACCCCAGCTGGTCGAGATCGTCGACAAGCGGATCGAGGCGTTCGCCGCCAAATACTCCGACCTCTACCCGGCGGCTATGCGGATCCTGCTCACCGACAAAGCAGGGCTAACGGCCTATCTGCGGTTTCCAGTCGAACACCATGGGCGCGTTCGACACTCAAACTTCATTGAACGATCATTTGGGGAAACCAAGCGACGGACCAAGGTCATTGGCCTATTCCCCGGCGAGACCAGCGCCATTAGCCTGGTGTGGGCGGTGCTCGACCGCGCATCGGCCGGTTGGCGCGGCCTCACCATGACCCCGGTCAGCACCCGATTCCT
>JAFAID010000628.1 GCA_019236925.1 Mycobacterium sp.
CAGCTGTTCTGGTTCGGCCGTGTGCTGGACGCTCAGCCGCGTCTGACCACGCTGCTGAGCGATTACACCGCGCCGGCGTCGAGCCGCGTCAAGCTGCTCAACAGCATCCTCGACGGCCCATTCGACGTCAATTCGATAACTGCACAGCTACTTTCGCAGACCGTCGAGCTGCTGCGGGGTTGGCGCGTCGATGAGGCCGTCAGCCAGTTGGCAGAACTCGCGGTAGCGCGCCGCGGCGAATTGATCGCCCATGTGGTTGCTGCCGCCCAGTTGAGCGACAGGCAGTACAGCCGGCTGACCGACGTGCTGAGCCGCATCTACGGCCAACCTGTATCGGTGGTGTTGCACATCGACCCCGACGCCCTGGGCGGTCTGAACATCATCGTCGGCGACGAGGTGATCGACGGCACGCTGTCGTCGCGGCTTGCCGCGGCTAAGGCCCAGTTGCCGGACTGAGCACCGCGAGAACAGCCTCCGGCCGACGGCACCACCAGATCAGGAAGACGGAATGCCATGAAAGAACTGACCATCTCCGACGAGTACATCACCGGCAAGATCGACCACTACGTCTCCGGCTTCGCCACCGACACTGCGCGGGAGGAGATCGGCACGGTCATCGATGCCGGGGATGGCATCGCCCACGTCGAGGGGCTGCCGTCGGTGATGAGTCAAGAACTGCTGGAGTTCCCCGGCGGGATACTGGGCGTGGCTCTCAACCTCGACGCACACAGCATCGGCGTAGTCATCCTGGGCGACTTCGAGAAGATCGACGAAGACCAGCGGGTCAAGCGAACCGGCAACGTGCTGTCGGTTCCGGTCGGCGACGGCTTGCTAGGCCGGGTGGTGAATCCGCTCGGGCAGTCCATCGACGCTCGCGGCGACATCGAAGCTGAGACCCGCCGCGCGCTGGAGATGCAGGCCCCGTCGGTGGTGCAACGCCAGGGCGTCAAGGAGCCACTCCAGACCGGTATCAAAGCCATCGACGCGATGACGCCGATCGGTCGCGGCCAGCGCCAGCTGATCATCGGCGACCGCAAGACCGGCAAGACCGCGGTCTGCGTCGACACCATCCTCAACCAGCGCCGCAACTGGGAAAGCGGCGACCCCAAGCTGCAGATGCACTGCGTCTACGTCGCCATCGGGCAGAAGGGCACCACCATCGCCGCCGTGAACCGCGCGCTCGAAGAAGGCGGCGCGATGGACTACACGACCATCGTCGCCTCGCCGGCGTCGGATTCCGCCGGTTTCAAATGGCTTGCCCCGTACGCGGGTTCGGCGATCGCGCAGCAATTGATGTACGACGGCAAGCATGCGCTGATCGTTTTCGACGACCTGTCCAAGCATGCCGATGCGTATCGTGCGATCTCGCTGCTGCTACGCCGTCCCCCTGGGCGCGAGGCCTACCCGGGTGACGTGTTCTATTTGCATTCACGTCTGCTGGAGCGCTGCGCCAAGCTGTCCGACGAGATGGGTGGCGGCTCGCTGACCGGCCTGCCGATCATCGAGACCAAGGCCAACGACATCTCGGCCTACATTCCGACCAACGTCATCTCGATCACCGACGGACAGTGCTTCCTGGAGACCGACCTGTTCAACCAGGGTGTGCGCCCGGCGATCAACGTCGGCGTGTCGGTGTCGCGGGTGGGCGGGGCAGCGCAGATCAAGGCCATGAAGGAAGTTGCCCAGTCGCTGCGCCTCGATCTGTCGCAATACCGCGAACTGGAGTCCTTCGCCGCGTTCAGTTCTGACCTGGACCAGACCACCAAGGCGCAGCTGGAACGCGGCGAGCGGCTGGTGGAACTGCTCAAACAGCCGCAGAACCATCCGATGCCGGTCGAGCAACAGGTGGTCTCCATCTTTTTGGGCACCAGGGGGCACCTGGACTCGGTGCCTACCAGGGATGTGCGCCGGTTCGAAACCGAGTTCCTCGACCATGTCCGTGGGTCCCATGAGGACATCCTCGACGAGATCCGAGAGTCCAAGAAACTCTCCGACGACGTCGCCGAGAAATTGACCGATGTCATCAACGACTTCAAGAAGGGTTTCGCGCCGTCCGGCGGCGGCTCGGTGGTCCCCGACGAGCACATCGAGGCACTCGACGAAGAAAAGGTCGGCATACAAGCGGTACCTGTGCACAAGCGAAGACCGCGCCTGCCAAGGCTGCCAAGGCCGCCCGCACCGCCGAAGAGGAAGTAGCCACCCATGGCTGCCACACTGCGAGAGTTGCGCGGGCGCATCCGCTCTGCCGAGTCGATCAAGAAGATCACCAAGGCCCAGGAGATGATCGCCTCGTCACGCATCGCCAGGGCGACCGTCCGGCTAGAAGAGGTCCGCCCGTATACGTTCGCGCTCCTAAAAATGCTGACCGACTTGGCCGACGAGGCGGCGCTGGATCATCCGCTGCTCGTCGAGCGGGCCGAGCCCAAGCGGGCCGGTGTTCTGGTGGTGGCGGCCGACCGCGGGCTGTGCGGTGCGTACAACGCGAACGTGTTTCGGCGCAGCCAGGAGCTGTTCTCGCTGCTGCGCGAGAAAGGCAAAACCCCGATTCTCTACGTCGTCGGCCGCAAGGCGCTGACCTATTTCACCTTCCGGAACTGGGACATTAGCGAGTCGTGGACCGGGTTTTCCGAGCACCCCAGCCATGAGAACGCCGTCACCATCGCCTCGACGCTGGTGGACGCGTTCATGGTCGGCGCCGGCGACGAAGGCGAGGTCCCGGGGGCCGGCGGCATCCTCGGCGTCGATGAGCTGCACATCGTGGCCACCCGTTTCGAATCGATGGTCAGCCAGCCGGTCGAGGTAGTCCAAATCGCGCCGATGGTGACGGAGGTCGTCGAGGAGCCCGGGCCGCGCACGCTGTTTTCGTTTGAGCCGGACGCCACGACGTTGTTCGCGTCGCTGCTGCCGCGTTACGTCACCAGGTGCGTGTACCTGGCCCTGCTGGAAGGGGCGGCATCGGAGTCGGCGTCACGCCAGCGCGCGATGAAGTCGGCCACCGACAACGCCGACGAACTGATCAGGGACCTTTCGCTGCTTGCCAACCGCGAGCGGCAGGCCCAGATCACCCAGCAGATCAGCGAGATCGTCGGCGGCGCAGATGCTTTGGCCGAAGCCTGACAGATAAGTTCTATAGGAAGCGAATCAGCTATGACTGCTACCTCGGAAAGCCGACAACCAGGTACACCGACGCCATCACCGGCTGGGTCGTCCGGGTCACCGGCAGCTGAAGTGACCACCGCGACCCGACACGACGCGGACACTATCGCGATCAACACAATCCGGGCACTGTGCATGGACGCGATCCAGCGCGCGAACTCGGGCCACCCGGGCACACCGATGGGTGTGGCCCCCGTGGCCTACACGTTGTGGCAGCGCTTCCTGCGCTTCGATCCCGCCGATCCGATCTGGCCGAACCGGGACCGGTTCGTGTTGTCCGAGGGCCATGCGTCGGCGCTGCTGTGGTCGTTGCTGCACCTGAGCGGCGTCCGCGCGGTGGATCCCGACTATGAGATTCTCAATCGGGCCGCGGTCACTCTCGACGACATCAAGGTGTTTCGCCAGCTCGACTCGCGCTGCCCGGGCCATCCCGAGTACCGCTGGACAAGCGGTGTGGAAACGACCACTGGGCCGTTGGGCCAAGGGGTTGCGACCTCGGTGGGCATGGCGATCGCCGGGCGTTGGCTGGCCGAGCGCTACAACCGCGACGACTTGTCATTGTTCGATTTCGACGTCTACGCCTTGGCGGGGGACGGCTGCATGATGGAGGGCGTCTCCGCAGAGGCCGCGTCCCTGGCGGGTCACCTGGGGCTGGCGAATCTGTGCTGGATCTACGACTCCAACCGCGTGACGATCGAGGGCCACACCGACATCGCGTTCACCGAGGATGTGGCGGCGCGCTTTGTCGCCCACGGCTGGAATGTCACCACCGTTGCCGACGCCAACGACACCGATTCGATCGAACGAGCGCTGCACACATTCAAGGCAGAGGGAGCCCGGCCGACCCTGATCGTGGTGCACAGCCACATCGGGTACGGCTCGCCGGTGGAAGACTCCCCCAAGGCGCACGGGGAGCCGTTCGGGGTGGACGGTGTGCGGGCGACCAAGCGGTTTTTCGGCCTGCCCGAGGATGCCGACTTCTACATTCCCGAGGGCGTCTACGACTGTTTCGCCTCGGGGATCGGCGCGCGCGGCAGGGCGGCCCGCGAGGCTTGGGAGGCGATGTTCGAGCGCTATCGCGAGAACCACTCCGACCTCGCCGATGAGATCGAGCGCATCCAGAGGCGTGACCTGCCCGACGGCTGGGAGAAGGTGCTGCCCACGTTCGGCCCCGATCCCAAGGGCATCGCCACCCGCGAGTCGTCCGGGCAGGTGCTGAACGCCGTGGCCCAGGCCGTGCCGTGGCTCGTCGGCGGTTCAGCCGACCTGTCCCCGTCCACCAAGACCAGGCTCACGTTCGACGGTGCGGGTGACTTCCAGGCCGCGCGGCCGGGCCGAAACCTGCACTTCGGTATTCGGGAGCACGCTGCCGCAGCGATCACCAACGGCATGGCGCTTACCAAGCTGCGCCCTTACTGGTCGGGCTTTCTGATCTTCTCCGACTACGCCCGCGGGGCGATCCGGCTCTCGGCGCTGATGGAAATCCCGGTCCTGCACATTTTTACCCACGATTCGATCGGTGTCGGAGAAGATGGGCCCACCCACCAGCCGGTGGAGCAGTTGATCTCACTGCGGGCCATACCGGGCCTGCTGGTGTTCCGCCCCGCCGATGCCAACGAAGTCGTCGAGACCTGGCGCATCGTGACCGCCATGCGGCACGAGCCGGCCGCGCTGATCCTTTCCCGCCAGGCGCTGCCAACCCTCGACAGGAGCACCTTCGCGCCAGCGACAGGAGTCGCTAGAGGCGCCTACGTGCTGGCCGAGGCCGACACCGAGACACCGGACGTCATCCTGCTCGCTACCGGGTCGGAGGTGCATCTCGCGCTGGCCGCCCGAGAAGAGCTGCAGGCCGGCGGCGTCGGCACCCGCGTCGTGAGCATGCCCTGCTGGGAGCTCTTCGATCGCCAGCCCCGGCAGTACCGCGACGAGGTGCTACCGCCATCGGTGACGGCACGTGTGGCGGTAGAGCAGGCGTCGACCCTGGGCTGGGACCGCTACGTCGGTGACGGCGGCGCGGTGATCGGGATGCACACCTTCGGGGCGTCGGCACCGCTGAAACAGTTGGTCAGCAAGTTCGGCTTCACCCCGGACCGGGTCGCGCAACGCGCGCGCGATTGCGTGGCCGCGACCCGCCAGCAATAACCCCCACGAACGCGCCGCCCCGAAACGCGGCACAGGAAAGGAAAATCGTGAACGCCACCGAGACCCTGCACGAGCGGGGACAGAGCCTGTGGCTCGACAACATCACCCGCAGCATGCTCGACGACGGCACCATCCAGAAGTACATCGACTCCTACTCGGTGACCGGGCTGACCTCCAATCCCGCCATCTACGACAAGGCCATCGGATCGGGCGACTATGACGACGCGATCCGGGCCACGGCAAGCCGGGGGTTTGCGCCCGAGGAGCTGTTCTTCGATCTGGCCATCGAAGACCTGCGCCGCGCTGCCGACTTGTTCCTGCCGATCCACGAAAGGACCGACGGAGTCGATGGGTGGGTGTCCCTGGAGGTCTCCCCCCTGCTCGCTTACGACACCGCGAGCACCGTGGCGGCGGCCAAGACCCTGCACGCGCGCGCCGGGCGGCCCAACCTGTTCATCAAGATCCCCGGCACTCCCGAGGGCCTGCCGGCCATCACCGAAGCCATCGCGGCCGGTGTCCCGGTGAACGTCACGCTGCTGTTCTCCACCGACCAGTACCTGGCCGCGGCGGATGCCTACCTGAAAGGCGTTGAGCGCCGGGTCGCCGACGGCCTCGACCCGGCCGTGGGCTCGGTCGCGTCGGTGTTCATGTCGCGCTGGGACACCGCGGTGGCCAAGCAGGTGCCCGCCGAGCTGCAAGGCAAGCTTGCCCTTGCGGTGGGCCTCGACGTGTACCGCGCCTACCGGCAGCTGATGAATTCCGACCGGTTCCAGCGCCTGGAGAACGACGGGGCCAGGATGCAGCGGCTGCTGTGGGCGAGCACCAGCACCAAGGATCCGGCCGCCCCCGACACTCTGTACGTACACGGGCTGGCCGCTCCGTTCACCGTCAACACCATGCCGGACGCCACCCTTAAGGCCTTTTTCGACCACGGCGAGGTAGGCGATCCGTTGCCGGCCGACGGCGGCGACGCCGATGCGCTGCTCGCGCGGTTCACCGAAGCGGGCGTCGATCTGGGCGAGGTCGCGACCCAACTGCAGCGCGACGGGGCCAAGTCCTTCGTCAACGCCTGGAACGAGCTGGTGGGCCGGATCGACGCCCAGACGTCCGCGGTCGCCTAAACAGCCGAACCGATGATCACCGCAGAGACGTTCCCGGTCGAGCCGTGGCACGTTCGTGAAACGGAGCTGGACAAGAGCTTGCTGGCTCAGGCGGAGTCGTTGTTTGCGCTATCCAACGGCCATATTGGATTGCGCGGCAACCTCGACGAGGGTGAGCCGTTCGGCCTGCCGGGCACATATTTGAACGGCTTCTACGAGACACGGCCGTTGCCCTACGCTGAGGCCGGCTACGGCTATCCCGAAGACGGTCAAACTCTAATCAACGTCACCAACGGCAAAATCATCCGATTGCTCGTCGATGACGAACCGTTTGACGTGCGCACCGGTGAATTGGCCGAGCACCAAAGGGTTTTGGATATGCGCGCGGGCACGCTTGCCCGGCTGGCGCGGTGGCGCTCCCCGAGGGGCAAGCAGGTCAGGGTGACATCGACCCGGCTGGTGTCGCTGACGCAGCGCAGCGTGGTCGCCATCGAATACGACGTGGAGGCGCTTGACCAACCCATGCTTATCACCGTGCAATCCGAGCTGGTGGCCAACGAGGATCAGCCGGCGCCGGCGGGGGACCCGCGAGTCGCGGCGGCGTTGGACAGGCCGCTGGAGCCGGTGGGCCACGAGAAAACCGAGCTGGGCGCAGTGCTGGCGCACCGGACGCGGGCAAGCGGGTTGACCATAGTCGCGGCGATGCATCACGAGGTGGCTGGGCCCGACCGGGTCGAAATGGTCAGCGACTCCGGCGCCGACTGGGCGCGCACCCTCGTGATCTGTAGCCTGCAGCCGGGCGAGCACCTACATATGGTGAAGTATCTGGGCTATGGCTGGTCGAGCCTGCGGTCGTCGACCGCGCTGGCCGACGATGTCGCCGGCGCGGTGGCCCAGGCCCGCTTTACCGGATGGCAGGGGCTGTGCCAGGCGCAGCGGGCCTTTCTTGACGACTTCTGGGACTGCGCCGACGTCGAAGTCGAGGGCGACCCGCAATGCCAGCAGGCGGTGCGCTTCGGGCTGTTTCACTTGCTGCAGGCCAGCGCGCGAGCCGAGCGGCGGGCAATCCCGGCGAAGGGCCTGACCGGCGACGGCTATGACGGGCACGCCTTCTGGGACACCGAGGGGTACGTGCTTCCCGTGCTCACCTACACCGCGGCGTATGCCGCCGCCGACGCGCTGCGGTGGCGGTACTCAATTCTGGATCTGGCGCGCCAGCGGGCGGCAGAGCTCGGGCTGACAGGGGCGAGCTTTCCGTGGCGCACCATCGCCGGGCAAGAGTGCTCGGGGTACTGGCCGGCCGGCACGGCGGCCTGGCACGTCAACGCCGACATAGCGATGGCCTTCGAGCGCTACCGTATCGTGACTGGCGACGAGTCGCTGGAAGCCGAGTGCGGACTGCAGGTGCTCGTTGAGACCGCCCGACTGTGGCTGGCATTGGGTAATCACGACCACTACGGGGTATGGCATCTCAGCGGGGTCACCGGCCCCGATGAGTACTCGGCAATGGTGCGCGACGACGTGTTCACCAACCTGATGGCCGCACACAACCTGCGCACCGCGGCCGATGCATGCGGGCGGCATCCCGAGGCGGCAGGCGCGATGGGCGTAACCTCCCAGGAGACTGCAGCGTGGCGGGATGCCGCCGACGCGGTGTACGTGCCCTACGAAGAGAAACTGGGTGTGCACGAGCAGTGTGCGGGATTCACCACATTGCCAGAGTGGAACTTCACCGCAGAAACGGCCTATCCGCTGCTGCTACACGAGCCCTACGTGCGGCTGTACCCGTCACAGGTGGTTAAGCAGGCCGACCTGGTGTTGGCGATGCATTGGCGAAGCCACGCGTTTTCCATCGACCAGAAGGCCCGCAACGTCGACTACTACGAGCGGCGCACCACGCGCGATTCGTCGCTGTCGGCGGCCACGCAGGCGGTGCTGTGCGCCGAGGTCGGTCACCTCGAGCTGGCCCACGACTACACCTACGAGGCGGCGATGCTCGATCTTCGCGACCTCAACCACAACACCCGCGACGGCCTGCACCTGGCGGCGCTGGCTGGAGCGTGGACGGCGTTGGTGGCGGGGTTTGGCGGTTTGCGCGACGATGACGGAGTGCTGGCGCTGGACCCGTGCTTGCCCAATGGCATCACCAGATTGCGGTTCCGATTGCGCTGGAGGGGCTTTCGGCTGACCGTCGACGTCAGCCACGCCGAGGTCACGTACCTGCTGCGCGACGGGCCGGAGGGCCAGCTGACCATCCGCCACGCCGGCTCTTGCTTGGATCTAAGGACCGACTCGTCCACGACGATGCCCGTGCGGCCGCGGGTTGCGCTGCTACCGGCTCCGCCGCAACCGCCTGGCCGCGCGCCCCTGCGACTCGCGGGAAAACACGGCCGCGACAGTGCGAATGCTGGGGGCGGCTAGTGTTTTTGGCTGCGCGCCTCGGCCCCCGGTTGGCCCGACCAATGATTGGCAGTCGAGGCCTAAGCGGCGTGCGCCGGAGCTCCGATTCGGGACTAAATGCCCTGCCGCCGGTGTCCGTTGGGCACTCGCCGAGGCTACGGTGGGCGATAGCGTCATGGCTATCGCGGAAAGTCGCTGGTGCCCAGTCGAAGGAGCTGCGCCATGTCAGAGACCACACCGAAAAACGCCATAGTAGTCGGGGTAGACGGATCGACGGGATCAGATGCGGCCATCCAGTGGGCCGCCGATGAAGCGACGTTGCGCGCTGCGCCGATCATCCTGGTCCATGTCGTCGCCCCGCTGGTTGTCGCCTGGCCCGTGGGTCGGATCCAGGGCAACATCACCCAGTGGATGTACGATCAGTCTTCAGCGGTGCGCCGCCCTGGCCGATGCGGAGATAGACGACGAACGATTGTCGGGCGAGCACTTCGACGAGCCGCGCTGCAAATGCACATCGATATCAATGGGTCCGTGACCCAAGGAGGTTCCGAACCATGAGTACGCCAGCGAAAACGTCGCAGAAAGTTCACGCCGATGAAAAGATCTCCGCAT
>JAFAID010000634.1 GCA_019236925.1 Mycobacterium sp.
AACCCCGGCAGAGCTGACCCGAAGCGGCGCCAAGGACCAGCTTCGGTTCAGCGCGCCGCCGCACCTGGACCTGTCGCTGCTGATCTCGGCCTTGCCGGAGGAGTACCGCGCCTCCGAGGTGGCATCGGGTGAGTACCTGGTAGAAGGCCCGGTGGACCCGCAGGTGCTGGCCACGGTCACGGCGTGGTGTGCCCAGATCGACGTGCTGGCCACCGACATGCGAGTGGAGCAGCGCAGTTTGGAAGATGTGTTCTTGGAGCTGACCGGCCGGGAGCTCCGGGCATGATCGAATCGACTTTCCCCGCAGGCACTTTCACTCCTGACCCGCGCCCCGCAGCGGTGTCGCGGATGCTGGCCGCACAGTTCGCACTGGAGCTGAAGCTGCTGCTGCGTAACGGCGAACAACTGCTGCTGACCATGTTCATCCCGATCACGCTGCTGGTGGGGTTGACACTGCTGCCGCTCGGATCCTTCGGCGACAACCGAGCCGCCACCTTCGTCCCGGTGATCATGGCGCTGGCGGTGATCTCGACCGCTTTCACCGGCCAGGCCATCGCAGTCGCGTTCGACCGCCGCTACGGCGCGCTCAAACGGCTCGGCGCGACCGCGCTTCCGGTGTGGGGCATCATCGCCGGCAAATCGCTGGCGGTGGTCACCGTCGTCTTTTTGCAGGCAATCATTTTGGGCGCCATCGGGTTTGCGCTCGGCTGGCGGCCACATCCGGCGGGCCTGGCGTTGGGTGCGGCCATCATCGCGCTGGGCACCGCGGGCTTCGCCGCACTGGGTCTGCTGCTGGGCGGCACACTGCGTGCCGAGATCGTGCTGGCGGTGGCCAACCTGCTGTGGTTCGTCTTCGCCGGACTCGGCGCGCTGACCGTGGACACCGAGATGATCGCGGCCCCGGTCAAGTGGGCGGCGCGGCTCACCCCGGCCGGTGCGCTGACCGAGGCGTTGTCGCAGGCGATGAGTGTGTCGGTGGACTGGTTCGGCGTGGCCGTGCTGGCCGTCTGGGGCGGGCTGGCCGCCCTGGCCGCGCTGCGGTGGTTTCGGTTCAGCTGACGCGCCCTACTACGTGACGTAGTTTTCGTTGTCCTACGATCGGGCGATGCCTGTCCGACGGTGGCTCTTGCGGCTGGTGGATCTGCTGCCCGATCCCAGCCTCGGCACGCAGCGCCTCATCGCGGCACTGGTCATCTTGACCCAGGGCGGCATCGCCGTCACCGGTGCGATCGTGCGCGTCACCGCCTCAGGATTGGGCTGTCCGACCTGGCCGCAATGCTTTCCGGGCAGCTTCACCCCGATGGCCGTCGCCGAGGTGCCGCGGATCCACCAGGCCGTCGAATTCGGGAACCGGATGATCAGTTTCGCCGTCGTCATCGCCGCGATACTGGCAGTGCTCGCGGTCATCCGGGCCCGTCGACGCACGGAAGTGCTGGTGTACGCGTGGTTGATGCCGGCCTCGACCGTGCTGCAGGCGGTGATCGGCGGCATCACCGTGCTCACCGGCTTGCTGTGGTGGACGGTGGCGATCCATCTGCTGACATCGATGGCAATGGTGTGGCTGGCGATGCTGCTCTACGTCAAGATCGGCGAACCGGACGACGGCGAGCCGGCGGGCACGGTGGTCCCGCCGCTGCGCTGGCTCACCGCGCTGAGCGCGACGACGCTGGCCGCGGTGCTGGTGACCGGGACCCTGGTCACCGCGGCGGGCCCGCACGCCGGGGACACCAGCCCGTACCGGACGGTGCCGCGGCTGAGGATCGAGATCACCACCCTGGTGCATGCACATTCGTCGCTGCTGGTGGCCTATCTCAGCCTGCTGTTCGGTCTGGGCTTCGGATTGCTGGCGGTTCGGGCACCTCGCCCGGTGTTGCTGCGGCTGGGCGTGCTGGTGCTGCTGGTGCTTACTCAGGCCACCGTCGGCACCGTGCAGTTTTTCACCGGAGTGCCCGCCGCGCTGGTGGCGGTGCATGTCGCAGGCGCGGCGGCGTGCACAGCGGCCACCGCGGCGTTATGGGCGTCGATGCGAGAGCGGACCAAGCCCGAGCCGGTCCAGGGCGGACTCGACGCATAGCGCGAACTGACGTTGCGCGTCGTCGCGTGCGGTGTCGTCGAGCAGCTGCCAACCCAGCGACGGCGCAACCAGATCCAGCCCGACCAATTCGGCGTCACCCGGTCCGCCGACCACGTCGGCGCGGGCGTAGAGCAGCTCGTCGACGCCGATGCTCAGCTGGTCGGCCGCGGCTTGCACGGCAGCCTGCCCGACGTCCCACAACTCGAAGTCGGCCTCGACCGAGCGGTTCGCGGTGAACGCGTGCGACTGCACGCCACCGAGATACACCAGCGCGGTGGTAGGCCCCGCTGGTCGGCGGCTCCGAACCGGCACCGCGGCTTGCCGCAAGTCGCGCAGGTGGTGTTGGCCGGTGTTCCAGGCGACGACGTCGGGCGCGTTGAGCAGGTTGGGCACTCGCCTGGTCCAGGCCAGGAACTCGTCAAGCCGGTCGGCGTAATCGGTCACGGTCCGCAGGATCGCCAGATCGGCGCGCATCGTCTCCGGGTCGTCCCAGGACAGCCAGTGGGCGTGCAGCCCGCGCTTGCGCAGCGCGGCGACCAAACCGGCGTCGTCACCGTCCTCCGAACCGGCCAGCACGATCCGAGGATGACGAATGTCGGGCCGGGCCAACTTCATGCGGACTCCATGGTTGCGGATGATAGTCACCATGCACGCAATCGAAGTCCCCGAAACCGGCGGCCCGGAAGTCCTGAGCTATATAGAGAGGCCACAGCCCTCCCCCGGTCCGGGCGAGGTGCTGATCAAGTCCGAGGCGATCGGCGTCAACTTCATCGATACCTATTTCCGCTCCGGGTCTTACCCGCGCGAGCTGCCCTTCGTGCTGGGCACCGAAGTGGCCGGGACCGTCGCCGCCGTCGGCGACGGTGTGACGACGCTCAAAGTTGACGACCGGGTGGCGACCGCCGCGTCGTCGGGCGCCTACGCCGAATTCGCTACCGCACCAGCTTTTTTGGTCGCGCGCGTGCCGTCAGCGGTCGGTTTGGATGTGGCCGCTTCTGCGCTGTTGAAAGGCATGACTGCGCACTACCTGCTCAAGTCGGTCTACCCGGTGAAGGCGGGTGACGCGGTGCTGGTTCACGCCGGAGCAGGCGGTGTGGGGCTGATCTTGACGCAGTGGGCGACCAGTCTGGGCGTGCGGGTGATCACGACGGTGTCGACACCGGCCAAAGCCGAGCTGTCCCGGCAGGCCGGCGCGACCGACGTGCTGGACTACCCGGGCGATGATCCCGAAGAGTTCGGACGGCGAATCCGCGAGCTGACCGCCGGGGCGGGCGTGGCCGCGGTGTATGACGGCGTCGGGGCGAGCACGTTCGACGCCAGCCTGGCCAGTCTCGCGGTGCGGGGAACCTTGGCGCTGTTCGGCGCGTCCAGCGGGCCGGTTCCGCCGTGCGACCCGCAGCGGCTCAACGCGGCCGGCTCAGTGTACCTGACCCGTCCGTCGTTGGCTCATTTCACTCGCACCGGCGACGAATTTGCTTGGCGCTCAACGGAATTATTCGACGCGATCGCCTCGGGTACGCTCAGTGTGACGGTGAGCCGTAGCTATCCGCTGGCCGACGCCGCCCAAGCTCATCGCGACCTGCAGGGCCGCAAGACCGTCGGTTCGATCGTGTTGGCGCCGTAGCGGCTGTGGCCGTGGGTGCCGGCCATCGCGTGCACCGCAACTCCCTTCCCGCCCAACTCAGTCCCGAGCACCGTCTGGGCGCTCAATATCCCAGCTGCCCGGCAGCATCGGCATCCTCGGGCCGCCACCGAACTCGTCACTGTGCAGCCGCACCAACCCCACCGCTTGCTCGACAGCTTCGTTGCGTCCCGTGCCCGTAAAACCCAACGGTCCCGCCCCGGTGTCCGACGCTGCCACCGGCTCCCCACCCAGCGGCTCGTCCCAGTCCGGCTCAACATCGAAATTCATATCCATGAACTCATCGCCGTACCCGCGCTGCTTCGCCCGCCGATGCCGCCGCGCCTGCCTGTGCTCCCGCGCGACGGCTGCCGCGGCTGCGGCGGCTGTATCGGATTCCGGCGCCTTGCGTTTGGCACTGGAGCCGGCGCTCGCACTCATCCCCGAGCCGAACCCAATACCGGGAGGCCCCACCGCGTAAGGGGGAACAAAACCGGCCCCGCTCGCAGCCGGCAGCGCTGGCGGCGATGCGGAACTGGCCACGGTGCTCACCGCAGGAGCGGCCGGTGCCGAAGCGGGGGTCGGGGCAGGTGCCGGAATCGTCACAGGGGCCCCAATCGGCGCGACGACAGTCGGAACCATCCCGGCGACCGGCACCATACTGGGCACAGCCGCCACCGGCGCCAGCGCCGGCGCCACAATGGGTTGAGGCAGGCCAGCCAGCTCAGCCAGCCCCGCGAAGCCGCCCGCGGACCCCAGGGAGGCAACCGCGAGGCCTGGCGCGATGAACGGCTGTATCACCGGGTAGAAGATCGATGGAAAATCGTCGGGGCTGAGGACCAACAAGAACGGATTAGCCAGCGCCTCCAAGGGATTCGCCAAGAACTTGTTGATTATGTTCTCGACGAACCCCACCGGGTTCGCTAGGAATTCAAAGAGATGGTCACCCCCGAAACCAAAATAAAGGTCCGACAGCAGGGGGAACTGCCCCACGAACGACTCGACGATCTGCTGCGTGTACCCCAGCGGATTCTGCATGAAGGCGGCGACGCTGAAGTTTTGGATCAAGTTCAGGAATGACGACTCCAGGTCGGACAGGTTCAGCGTGGACACATCATTGACGAGGTGCTCGATGGCCTGGATGGCCGTGGCCAAGGAGTTGCCCCACGACGATGCCGGGTTTACCACTAGGGGCGCAGGGTCGGTTTGTGGCGTCGACGCCACCGCCGCGCTAGAGACCGCTTGATACGTCGCCATCGTGGTGGCGGCTTGAACCCACATCCGCACATAGTCGGCTTCGTTGACGGCGATCGGAATCATATTGATCCCAAAGAAATTCGTCGCCACCAACACCGCGTGAATAGTGTGGTTGGCCGCCAGCTCCGCCAGCGTCGGCATGGCCGCCAGCGCGGCGCTGTAGGCCGCGGCCGCAGTCTCCTTGCTGGCGGCCGCTGCCGCGCTGTTTGCGCTGGCCTGCATCAGCCACGCCAGATACGGCACGTGCGCGGCCGCATACGACTCCGCGCTCGGCCCCTCCCACGCGTCGGCCTGCACCGCCGCCAACACAGAACTGAGTTCCTCTGCGGCCGTCGCATATTCGGTACTCAGCGAGCTCCACGCCCCAGCGGCCGCCAGCAACGAACCCGGCCCCGGACCGCTGCTGAGCAACGCCGAGTGCACCTCCGGCGGCGCAGCCATCCAGACGGGCGCGGTCACCGCGAGCCGCCGACGATGAGATACGAGGCCGCCGCCGCGGCATCCGCTATCGCATGCCTGCTGCCGGACTCAGCCACCCTGACGCGAGTCACAACCGCCCCGCTCATGCAGTCGTCCACGCCTCTGCCGTCCCTCCCGCAGTCCAACGATAATCGGGCGGAACGTTAGCATAGCCTAAGCTAAGTTGTCGAAGTTTTCGGAACGCGGGCCCGTTTCTGCAACGGCGACGTGGCCGGAAGCGCAGGCATGGCCGTCTATTTGGTCAATAGCCGCTGCTGCACGATGGCAGGGAGATAGGTCAGTAAACCCTCGGTAATCCCAGGTGGATGGCGAGTTGACCGGGCTTCTGCGCTTCCAACGCTCCGGCCTTGCCACGAATCATGCGAACGCACCGACAAAAGATGCGATGCCAGTATGCGGCGGCGCCTTTCCTAGTGGGGCGCAACCGCAATGGTCTAACGCGGCCGCGTTTTTAGCCGCTCCATCTGGCGGCTTCGGCTTGGTCGCGAGCCAACATCGAGGTGGTGTTGTTTTCATGCGTGCCGGCCATCGCGCGGTAGGCCAACACCAACTGCTCCATGGCCTGATTCCACTGGGCCTGCCAGGCCTGATAGCTCATCCCGGTATCGCCTTGCCAGCCCGCCTGTAGCGCCGCCTGCTCACTGGCGATATCGGCCCCCAAACTCTGCAGAGTGCCCGCATAGCCAGCCATATCGGCGGCATGCGCCAACATCGCCGGGTAGTTGTACATGATCTGCGACATCACAAATCCTTTCGCTAAAGCCGTATCGGTGTTTAGAAGCCGGGATAGCTGCCGGCCGCGGCGGAATCGGCGGCCACATAGGTGCCCGCGGCATCCCCAAGGTTGGCCTGAGCGATATCCAGCAAGCTATTGATCTTGGCCGCCGCCGCAACAAACCGGGCATGAGCGGCCTGAAACGCCGCCGCAGACTCCCCGGCGTGAAACGCCTGCGCCGACAACGCTTCCTGCTCGGCCTGACCGATCGTCGAGCGCATCAACCCCGCCTTAGCGCCAAACGCCGACTGCGAAGCCACCAACTGCGGAATATGAGCATCCAACATACTCATTATCTAGGTCCTTTCTCTAACCGTCTGCCGTTGTTGGACAAGCACTTTCAGCTGTCCTTTTCCTCTCCCTCCGGCGCCTCGGGCGTCCAGGTATTAGGCAGCATCGGCATACTCGGGCCTGCACCGAACCCGTCATCCGAAAGCGTGGCCAACCCAGTCGCCTGCTCGCTGCCCTTCGACACCGTGCCGGCGAACCCCAACGGCCCGGCACCACGGTCTGAACCCACTGTCGACATCACCGGCTCCTCGCCACCCGGCGTGCCCCAGTCTGGGTCGACATCGATGTTCATGTCCATAAATTCGTCGCCGTACCCGCGCTGCTTCACGCGCCGACGCCGCCGCGTCTTTGTCCGCTCTTTCGTGGCCGCGGCGACCGCCGCCGCGGCCGCGGGCGCCTTGGACGCACCCCGCGAGGTCGGCTCGTGCGTTTTGGCTTGAACGCTCATCCCTGCCCCGATGGTCGGACCACCCACCACGTACGGAGGCGCAAATCCGGGTCCGGCAGGAGCTGGAGGCGGTGCCGTCGGTGGCGGAGAACCGGTGACAGTGCTCACCGCGGTCGCGGGCGTGGGTGACGGGGTCACCGTGCCCGCGCCAACAGCCGTCGCAAGGACTGTCGGTGCCGACCCAGTGCCCGGGAACAAAAGGGGCGCAGGGACAGACTCGACGGGTAGTACCGGCACGATCGGCGGCTGAGCGACGGCACCCAGCCCGGCGAGTCCCACGCCACCTACCGCGGCCGGCGTGAGCGCGGGGCTGAGTACGGCCGCAAATAGCGCGGGATTCTGGCTCAGGAACACACCGATTTCTTCGATGTGGAACGGCCAGTCGAACAGCTCGAGGCTAACAAAATACTGAACTGCCTCCACCGGATTTTTGACCAGAAAGGTACCAAACTGTTGCAAATCTTCAAAGACTTCGAGTGTTCGAACCACGTAATAGATCGCTTGGCTGGGGTCCGCATAGGAGTCGTAGGTGGCTCCGTTGACGGTGCCCGCGGCCGGGTTCCAATTCACCCCGAAGTTCTGCAGGAAGTTCGAGATGACGTTATCGAACCAGTAATCGAGCTTCGGGTCGTGGGCAATTTGGGTGTCTCCGATACCGAGCTGTTGCAAGAATTGCGTGAGCCACTTCGGTAGCCCCAGCGGGTTGTCGCCGCTGAGTGCTTTATAGGGATCACCATTGGCGGCCGCGGGCTGTGCTGTGGCGTTAGATTTCAAGATTGGCGGCGCCGCGGTGGTTGCCGGCGTCGCCGCCACCGCCGCGCCAGCGACCGCTTGATAGGTGCTCATCGTGGTAGCCGCCTGAATCCACATCCGCACATAGTCGGCCTCGTTGAGCGCGATCGGAATCGTGTTGATACCAAAGAAATTGGTTGCCAGCAGGACCCCGTGAATGATGTGGTTGGTGGCCAGCTCCGGTAAGGTGGGCATGGTCACCAGTGCGGCAGTGTAGGCCGCGGCCGCGGTTTCGTGCTGAGCCGCCGCTGTGGCACTATTGGCGCTCGCCTGAATCAACCACGCGAGATACGGCACAAACGCGGCCACAAACGACTCCGCACTGGGGCCCTGCCATGAACCCGACTGCACTCCTGCCAACACGGCACTGAGTTCCTCTGCGACCGCGGAGTATTCGGCGCTCAGCGAATTCCACGCCCCCGCGGCCGCCAATAAAGACCCGGGCCCGGGGCCAGCGCTCAACAACGCCGAATGCACCTCCGGCGGTGCGGCCATCCAGATAGGCGCTGTCATCGTCAGTAGCCCACAACCTGATACGCCGCTGCGGCCGCCGCGTCACCACTGGCGTAGCTGGTGCCCGATTCGCCCACCCCGCCCCCGGCGCGACCAAGCTCGTCGGTGCCCTCGGCGGCCAGTGCCGCATGCTCGCCGCCATGCACGCTGAACCCCGCCGCGCTCTGCAGCGACACCGGATCCGCAGCTGGCGGCACCACGGCCGTGATCAGCGGAACCGCCCCGGCGTGCGCTGCGGCCAGGCGCGCGGTCAGCGCCGCGATATTCGCGCTGGCGGCCGCAAGACCTTCGGGAACGACGCGCAACGTCATGACAGCAACTCCAGACACAGATGAACATGATTTTCATTAACAGATACCACAGAAGCGCGAGTTTGGAAAATCGGCGCTCACGCTTTTGGCAGGTGTCGGTCCTGATGGCTACCGACGCGTTGGAGTCGAAACTCGTTGCAGCGCGGCGCTATGCATGTGATGCGAGCGCGCGGTAACCGGGCTCGGCGAAGCGCTCCGCGGCCTCCCGTATCGTGTCGGTCACTGGGCTGGGCTCCGGGTCGTCCCCGTCAAAGACCCGCGGCGTCGGATCTTTGGAGTAGAACCGCGATTCCTCGATCATTCCTTCAATCGCCCCGCTATCGGCCTCGAGCCCGAAATGCGCAGCGACGCGCTGCCAAATCGCGGCGGGCAGGTCGGCGTGGTCGATGCAGAGCCGCCGAGCAGGATCGGTCGCGGCCGCCTCGAGCATCCCACCCAGGGCGTCAGCCGCGAACTCGGCGCGCGTCATAGCCGGGACCGCCGCCGGATCAACACCGAACTGTTGTGCGGCGCGTCGGGGCGCTGCCTGGAGCCCCAGCCAGCCTGGCGGCTTGGCGAGAAGCGAGGCCAGCACGCGAGTCGGGTCGCGCTGGACCCACACCCAGGGGGTGTCCGGAAATGCGGCGGATAAGACCGCCCGGCGGCGGATATTCCAGCTCGTGCACTTGAGCACCAGCTGCCGCTCGTCGCCGTGCCGGCGCCGGCCAAGCGCCCGCACCAGCAGCCGCACGACCTGGACCAGCGCAGCGTGGTCGACCCGATCAGGATCGAGCGCGAGAAGCGCGTTCAACGGCGAGGGCTCGGCGAGGACGACGACGCCGGGAAGAGTGCCCAGCAGCCGCGAGACGAGGGTGGATCCGCAGCGCGACATGTGAAAGATCATGCCCGCGGGCTCGAGCGACGGCTCGTTGTCGAGAGCGACGAGGGCCTCAAGTCCGGTCCTGACCAGCCGCTTGGCCCGCGGGCCGGATGCCCACCCGGCGACGGTCTGGTCGAAGAACGGTTCGACGAAGCGTTCTTCGGAAAGGTCTGCCCAGTCGACCGTCGGGTTGGGACCCGAAAAGTCGAATCTGATTGGCGTCCAACGCGCGAGTTCGGCGAGTTCCATCAGTCGTCGGGCAGCCGGGCGAGGAATCCGCTCACGATCAACGTTCGGGCCAGTTCCGTCTGCTGCGCCGCACGCAGACCTGGCAGATCGCCGACCCGAAACGGCTCGGTGCTACTCGAGATGAACCGGAGCGCGGCTTCGTGATCGGAACCGGCGTTTATCGACAAGCTGGCGAACTCGAGGGCAACGCCGTCGTCAACATCCTTCACTTGTGAGTAGAGCGGCTGGTATTTCACCACCCGGGTTTGCCCGTCAATCGCATTCGCGTGTGAGATGCGTCCGATAGGTGGGCAGTGGCCGCGTCGGACCAAGACATCCGCCAGCAAGCCGAGCCCGCCCGCTATCGCGTTCGGATTCTCAACTGTCCCAACGGCTTCCCGCACCAGGCTGCCCAGCGTCGCGGCCAAGGCGGCATCGTCTAGATGTCGCGGCGGCAGGCGTTCATTCAGCCGATCATCGCGGAAGCTCTGTGCGTAAAGCGCCCCGATGGCGAGCATGATCGCGGTCGGTGCGTGGATTCCGACGGTCAGATGGATGGATTGCTCCGAGCTTGTCACGGCCATGTGGACGCGGCCGCGCGGCACATACAGCACGTCGCCGGCTTCCAGACACAAGTCGGTTGGCGCCGGGAGACCGTCGACAGCGACGGCCTTTTCCTTCTCTTGCTGCATCTCGCGTGGCGGGCGGTCGGCGCCGACGTACAAATGCCAGACCTTGGAGCCCTGAATCTGCAGGATCAACACGTCGTGGTCGTCGTAGTGGGGTGCCAGCCCCGCCTGCCCTGGCGGCGTGATGTAGGTGTTCACCTGAGTCGGGAAGTTCAGCTCGACCTCTATCGAGCGGGCCAACGTCCCAACCGCGCGCACGTATTGCTCGACGCCGTCCAAAACGATGGTGTAGCCGTCGGCAAAGTCGTTGCGGATACCGACGAGATCGAGGCTGCCGTCGCGAAGCCGGTAGCTGTCGGGGCCTTTTTTGTCTTGTCCCCGTACCAGCCGCACCGCCGATGGCTCGCGGCGAAACAACTCCAGCAACTCGTCAACATTCGACGGTCCAGGTAGGAGGGCGTCGAAGTAGTGGGAGCGGCCTCGCTTGATGTGGTGGTGGGATTGGGCCCATATTTCGTCAAGGAAAGTCTCGACGGAGAGCGGCTGAAGCAACCGGGCCAGTGAGAACTCGACGTTAACGCTCGACAAGCGTTGCTGCATTACCCGTACTTTCTGCTGTCTGCCGCCCCTCGCCGGCCTGGTCGATTCCAGGTTGTCAACCCCCCGGCCCGGACTGAGATGAATATGATTTTCATGAATAACTACCACAAGATCGTTGACTCGAGAACTTGCGGCCGATCAGATGCCGATCAGCTCAACATCAATCGTGCTCGCCGCCTTCTTTCGCCTCGCCGGCCCTTTGTGCGTTCCAGGTGCCCGGCACCATCGGCGTCGTAGGGCTGCCGCCAAACTCATCGCCAGCCAGCGTGGTCAATCCCGCAGCCTCGGCCACCGTCGCCTTGCTTACCGTGCCGGCGAACCCCAACGACCCGGCACCTTGATGGGATGCCGCCGTTTGGTCATCCGGCGGCGCGCCCCAATCCGGGTCGACCTCGACATTCATATCCATGTATTCGTTGCCGTACCCGTGCATTCTGGCCCGCCGGCGCCGTCGACGCTGCTGGACGGCCGCCGCGGCCGCCGCGGCTTCGGGCGCCTTCGCGGATCCTCGGGACGTCGGCTCCTGAGTTTTGGCGCTGGCACTAATCCCCGACCCGACCCCGATGCCCGGAGGCCCAACCGCGTACGGGGGCACAAACCCCGGCCCACTGGCTGGCGGAGGGGGCGCTGTTGGGACGGATGTCACGGTGCTGACTGTGGACGCGGGCGAAGGTGCCGGTGCCGAGGCCGTCCCCGCGCCCGGGGCGCCCATTGCGACAGGGCTGCTAGTTACCGCCGGCAAGCTCGATGGCTGGGGCATTGATGGGGGTGGCTCGATAGGGACTTGGGCCGCTTCAAGCTGGATTCCGCCCAGCCCGGCCAGGCCCGCGAAGCCTGCGCCAGCTCCGGCCGGTACGAGAGGAAGCGCCAAAACTCCGGGGTAGTACTCAACGAACGCAATCAGGTGGCCCCACTCATCTGACGAGACTCCGACAATGTCGTACTCCAGCTGTACTAGCCCCTGCGCCGGGTTCTGTCCGATTAATTGGATGTCCCTCGCTAAGGTTTGGATTGGTTCGAGGATTCGATTGATTATCCAACTCAACTCGTATGGATTCCCGGCGTCGTTGTCGACGATGGGTAGTATCCCCTTATCGGCGATGCCGCCGCCACCGTAGATGCCATCGGCGGGGCGGGCGTTCACGATTTGTGGGGCCGGATCGGTCTGCGGCGCTGATGCCAGCGCCGTGGTGGAGACTGCTTGGTAGGTGCTCATCGTGGTGGCCGCCTGGATCCACATCCGCACGTAGTCGGCCTCGTTGAGCGCGATCGGAATGGTGTTGATACCAAAGAAATTGGTGGCTACCAACACCCCGTGAATCATGTGGTTGGTGGCCAGTTCCGGCAAGGTCGGCATCGCCGCCAACGCCGCGGTGTACGCGGTGGCGGCGGTCTCATGCTGGACGGACTCCGACGCGCTTTTCGCGCTGGCCTGCATCAGCCACGCCAAATAGGGCACATGCGCAGCCACATATTGCTCGGCACTCGGGCCCTGCCATGCGCTGGCCTGCACCGCCGTCAACACGTCGCTGAGCTCCTCAGCGACCGAGGCGTATTCGGCGCTCAACGAATTCCACGCGCCAGCGGCAGCCAACAGCGAGCCGGGCCCCGGGCCGCTGCTCAACAACGCCGAATGCACCTCTGGCGGAGACGCCATCCACACCGGCGCCGTCATCGGCCGCCCCTAATCGCCGGTGAAACCACGACGGCATTCAATACGACGCTGTGTCGTAGGGACAAGACCCCGATCCCGTAGGGGGTATTCGCAGGTCGAGAACGTGGCGCTAACGGCTAGACATGCAGCAGTGTCGGGAGCGCCATCGCCGAGTCGAGCGCCAACGCGCAGAACACCACCGCCAGGTAGTTGTTCGACTGTAAGAACAGCCGCAGCGGCTTGACCGGCTCACCGCGGCGCACCCCCGCGTCGAGCTGGTGGGCCATCGCCAAGAACCAGACCCCGGCCACCGCCGCGACCGCGGTGTAGAGCCATCCGGCTGCCAGCGCCAGCGCCAGCGTCGCAGCCACCGTCAGCCAGGTGTAGACCAGGATTTGCCTGGTGACCTGACGCTCGGTGGCGACGGCCGGCAGCATCGGCACACCGGCCGCTTTGTAGTCGTCTTTGTAACGCATGGCCAGCGCCCACGTGTGCGGCGGCGTCCAGAAGAAGATGATCGCGAACATCACCAGCGCCGGCCAACCGATCGTGCCGGTGACAGCCGACCAGGCGATCATCACCGGCATGCAACCGGCGGCCCCGCCCCACACCACGTTCTGCGAAGTCCTGCGCTTGAGCAACAGGGTGTAGACGAACACATAAAACGCGATCGTGGCCACGGCCAGTAGTCCCGACAGCAGGTTTGTCGTCCACCACAACCAGAAGAACGAGGCGATACTCAACGCCAGCCCGAACACCAGGGCGTTCCTGGTCGGCACGGCAGCCCGCGCCAGCGGGCGTCGCGCGGTCCGCTTCATCATCTTGTCGATGTCGGCGTCGGCCACGCAGTTCAGCGTGTTGGCGCCGCCGGCAGCCAGCATGCCGCCGACCAACGTATTGAGGATCAGCACCGGGTTCACCGTGCCGCGCTCGGCGAGCAACATCGCCGGAATTGCGGTGACCAGCAACAGTTCAATGACCCGCGGCTTGGTCAGCGCCAGATATGCCAACAAGGCGGTGCTGACTCGACTCGGCGCAACGCGCTCGCGAATGCTCACGCAATGACTCCTCGGATCACAGCAGCGCGCAGCTTCTACTACAGGCGATGGTAGACCGCGTGCTTGCGCGGCTCCTAGTGCAGGGTCGACTCATAACAATTTGCCGGGAGTTCACGTGCCACTGGACCTGCATCGACGTAGGGTCCCGCACTAGTGTGGAGGTCGATCACTTCGACGACCCGAGGACGCTCGTGACCACACTCGAAGACATCTCGACCCTCACGCAACCGCACCATCCCGATGACTGGACCGAGATCGATTCGGCCGTGGTCGACACTGTCCGGGTGCTGGCCGCTGACGCGGTCCAGAAAACCGGCAACGGCCATCCCGGGACGGCAATGAGTCTCGCGCCGCTGGCCTACACGCTGTTTCAGCGGACCATGCGCCACGACCCGAACGACACCCACTGGCTGGGCCGCGATCGGTTCGTGCTGTCGGCCGGGCACAGCAGCCTGACCCTTTATATCCAGCTCTACCTGGGCGGTTTCGGCCTCGAGCTTTCCGATATCGAATCGCTGCGCACCTGGGGATCGAAGACCCCCGGACACCCGGAGAACAGGCTCACCACAGGCGTGGAGATGACCACCGGCCCGCTTGGTCAGGGTTTGGCGTCGTCGGTGGGGATGGCGATGGCGTCACGTTATGAACGCGGCCTGTTCGATCCGGACGCCGCCCCGGGGACCAGCCCGTTCGACCACTACATCTACGTGATCGCCTCCGATGGCGACATCGAGGAAGGGGTGACCTCCGAGGCGTCATCGCTGGCCGCCGTCCAGCAGCTCGGCAACCTCATCGTGTTCTACGACCACAACCAGATCTCGATCGAGGACGACACCGACATCGCGCTCTGTGAGGACACCGCTGCTCGGTATGAGGCCTACGGCTGGCACGTCCAACACGTCGAGGGCGGCGAGAACGTGGTCGGTATCGAGGAGGCCATCGCCAACGCCAAGGCCGTCACCGACCGGCCGTCGTTCATCTCGCTGCGCACGATCATCGGGTACCCGGCGCCCAACGCGATGAACACCGGCAAGGCGCACGGCGCGGCGCTTGGCGACGAGGAAGTCGCGGCCGTCAAGAAAATCCTGGGATTCGATCCCGACAAGACCTTCGAGGTGCGCGACGAGGTGATCGCCCGCACCCGTAAGTTGCTGGAGCGGGGCAAGGAGGCGCACGAAAAGTGGCGACCGGAATTCGAGGCGTGGGCGCAGCGCGAACCCGAACGTAAGGCCCTGCTGGACCGGTTGACCGCCCAAAAGTTGCCCGACGGCTGGGACGCCGACATACCGCACTGGGAACCGGGATCCAAAGCGCTGGCCACCCGTGCCGCGTCCGGCGCAGTGTTGTCCGCGGTGGGACCGAAACTGCCCGAGTTGTGGGGCGGTTCGGCCGACCTGGCGGGCAGCAACGACACCACTATGAAGGGCATGGATTCCTTTGGCCCGCCGTCGATTTCGACCAAGGTGTTCACCGCGCACTGGTATGGCCGCACCCTGCATTTCGGTATCCGCGAGCACGCGATGGGCGCGATCTTGTCCGGCATCGTGCTGCACGGCTCGACCCGCGCCTATGGCGGCACCTTCCTGCAATTCTCCGACTACATGCGCCCGTCAGTGCGCCTGGCGTCGCTGATGAATATCGACACCATCTACGTGTGGACGCACGACTCGATCGGACTCGGCGAAGACGGACCGACCCACCAGCCCATTGAGCACCTGGCTGCGCTGCGAGCCATCCCACACCTATCCGTGGTGCGTCCGGCCGACGCCAACGAAACCGCGTACGCCTGGCAGACGATCTTGGCGCGTGGCAATGGCAGCGGTCCGGTGGGCCTTATCCTGACCCGTCAAGGCCTGCCGATTTTGGAGGGGACCAACGCCGAGGGTGTCGCCAAGGGCGGATACATCTTCGGCACAGAGGCCGGCAGCGAAGAACCCGACGTGGTTCTGATTGCGACCGGCTCCGAGGTCCAGCTCGCCGTCGAGGCGCAGAAGTTGTTGGCGGACAAAGACATCGTAGCGCGCGTGGTGTCGATGCCATGCGTCGAATGGTTCGAGTCGCAGCCAGAGGATTACCGCGACAGCGTGCTGCCGCCATCGGTGTCGGCCCGCGTCGCTGTCGAGGCCGGCATCGCGCAGTGTTGGCACAAGCTGGTCGGCGACACCGGAGAGATCGTTTCGATCGAGCACTACGGGGAATCCGCAGATGCCAAGACCTTGTTCCGCGAATTCGGGTTCACCCCGGAAGCTGTCGTCGACGCGGCCGAACGAACAATCGACAACTAGAAGGAGGAAATGCAATGACTCAGAATGCCAACCTCGCGACTCTATCCGCCGCGGGCGTATCCGTGTGGCTGGACGACCTGTCCCGAGAACGGTTGCAATCCGGCAACTTACAAGAACTGATCGACACCAAGAGCGTCGTCGGTGTCACCACCAACCCAACGATCTTCCAGCACGCGCTATCCAAGGGCCATGCCTATGACGCCCGGATCGCCGAACTCGCCGAACGGGGCGCCGACGTCGACGCCGTCATCCGCACCGTGACCACCGACGACGTGCGGGCGGCCTGCGACGTGTTCGCCTCCACCTACGAGGCTTCCGACGGGGTCGACGGCCGGGTGTCGCTTGAGGTCGATCCGCGGCTGGCACACGACACCGATAAGACCGTGCTGCAGGCCGTCGAGCTGTGGAAGATCGTCGACCGGCCGAACTTGTTCATCAAGATCCCGGCCACCAAGGCGGGTCTGCCCGCCATCACCGCGACTCTCGCGGAGGGCATCTCGGTCAATGTCACGCTGATCTTCTCCGTCGAGCGGCACCGCGAGGTGATGGACGCCTACCTGAAAGGGTTGGACGCAGCCAAGAAAGCCGGGCACGACCTGTCCAAGATCCACTCGGTGGCATCGTTTTTCGTTTCTCGGGTGGATACCGAGGTCGACAAGCGATTGGACAAGATCGGCTCCGCCGAGGCGCTGGCGCTGCGCGGACAGGCCGGGGTGGCCAACGCCCGGCTGGCATATGCCGCCTACCAGGAGGTCTTCGTCGTCGGCGATCACTTCGAGCAGCTCAAGGCCGACGGTGCGCGGGTGCAACGGCCACTGTGGGCATCGACCGGCGTCAAGAACCCCGACTACTCCGACACCCTCTACATCACCGAGTTGGTAGCTCCGAACACGGTGAACACCATGCCCGAGAAGACCCTTGACGCCGTCGCCGACCACGGTGTGATCACCGGTGACACAGTCACCGGCACCGCAGCCGCGGCACAAGAGGTGTTCGACAAGCTGGGCGCGGTCGGGATCGACCTGCCCGATGTGTTCGTCGTCTTGGAGGACGAAGGGGTCGAGAAGTTCGAGAAGTCGTGGTACGAGTTGGCGCAAGCCACTCAAAGCGAGCTTGACTCCGCCGCCAAATGAGCCCAGCCGCCACCCGGGGCAACGCTGGTCAGTGGCAAAACCCGCTGCGGGACAAGCGCGATAAGCGCCTGCCCCGAATCGCTGGGCCTTGCGCCGTAGTGATTTTTGGTGTGACTGGCGACCTGGCCCGCAAAAAGGTAGTGCCGGCCATCTACGACTTGGCGAACCGCGGGCTACTGCCACCTTCCTTCTCCCTGGTGGGCTTCGCCCGACGCGATTGGGAAACCCAGGATTTCCGCAAGGTGGTGTACCAAGCTGTCAAGGACCACTGCCGGACACCGTTTCGGCAGGAGAACTGGGAGCGGCTGGCCGAGGGATTCCGTTTTGTACCAGGCGCTTTCGACGACGACGACGCATTCGCCCGGCTCGCGGAGGCGCTGGAGAAGCTCGATGTCGAGCGCGGCACCGGCGGCAATCACGCCTTCTACCTCGCCATCCCGCCCAAGTCCTTCCCGGTGGTCTGCGACCAGCTACACAAGTCCGGTTTGGCCCGCCCACAGGGCGACAGGTGGAGCCGCGTGGTCATCGAGAAACCGTTCGGACATGACCTGGAAAGCGCGCAAGCTCTGAACAAGACGGTCAACGCCGTCTTTCCGGAGGAAGCGGTCTTCCGGATCGACCACTACTTGGGCAAAGAGACGGTGCGGAACATCCTGGCGCTGCGCTTCGCCAATCAGCTGTTCGACCCGATTTGGAACGCCCACTATGTCGACCACGTGCAGATCACCATGGCCGAAGACATCGGACTCGGCGGACGGGCCGGCTACTACGACGGCATCGGCGCCGCCCGCGATGTCATCCAAAACCATCTCATGCAGCTATTGGCGCTGACCGCCATCGAAGAGCCGGTCAGCTTCAATCCATTGGCGCTGCAAACCGAGAAGATCAAAGTACTTTCGGCAACACAGCTCGCCGAACCGCTCGACGAGACGACCAGCCGCGGCCAATACACCGGAGGTTGGCAGGGCGGGGAGAAAGTCGTCGGGCTGCTCGACGAGGAGGGGTTCGCAAAGGACTCCACCACGGAGACGTTCGCCGCCATCACACTCGAGGTCGACACCCGCCGCTGGGCCGGTGTGCCGTTCTACCTGCGCACGGGTAAACGCCTGGGCCGCAGGGTGACCGAAATCGCTTTGGTCTTCAAACGGGCCCCGCATCTGCCTTTCGACGCCACCATGACCGATGAGCTTGGCGCCAACGCCATGGTCATCCGCGTGCAGCCGGACGAAGGGATCACCCTGCGGTTCGGCTCCAAGGTGCCGGGCACCGCCATGGAGGTCCGCGATGTCAACATGGACTTCTCCTACGGCTCGGCCTTCGCCGAAGAATCGCCGGAGGCCTACGAACAGTTGATCCTCGACGTGCTGCTCGGCGAGCCATCCCTGTTTCCGGTTAACGCAGAGGTCGAATTGGCTTGGGAGATACTCGATCCCGTCCTGGAAAACTGGGCGGCACACGGCAAGCCCGACCCCTATGAGGCAGGCGGCTGGGGCCCGGAGTCATCCTTTGAAATGCTGCGCCGCACCGGCCGGGAATGGCGGCGGCCGTGATCCGCGCCGGCGACAATGCAGAGCGAAGCGATGCTGAGGAGCGGCGCAAATGATTGTCGATCTGCGCGACACCACCACCACGGCGGTCAACAAGAAACTTGATGAGCTGCGCGAAAAGACCGGTGCCGTCACCATGGGACGAGTGCTGACGCTGATCATCGCGCCGGACAGCGAAGATGTGCTGGAGGAATCACTCAAGGCCGCCAACGATGCCAGCCATGAACACCCCAGCCGGATCATCGTCACGATGAGAGGCGATCCGTACGCCGACGAAGCGCGCCTAGATGCACAACTGCGCGCGGGCGGCGACGCCGGCGCCAGTGAGGTGGTGGTGCTGCGGCTGTCCGGGCCGCTCGGCGGCCACGCCGCCAGCGTAGTCATTCCCTTCCTACTCCCCGATATCCCGGTGGTGGCGTGGTGGCCGGATGTCGCCCCGGCCGTGCCAGCACAGGATCCGTTGGGCCAATTGGCGGTTCGGCGTATCACCGACGCGACTAACGGGGCCGATCCATTGGCTTGCATCAAAAGCAGGCTACCCGGATACACCGCTGGCGACACCGACCTGGCCTGGGCCCGCATCACCTATTGGCGGGCGCTGCTGACCTCCGCCGTCGATCTGGCGCCCCAGGAACCGATCGACTCGGCACTGGTTTCCGGTTTGAAGACGGAGCCCGCGCTCGATG
The DNA here is from genome assembly GCA_019236925.1 of Mycobacterium sp. Lineage (GTDB taxonomy): Bacteria > Actinomycetota > Actinomycetes > Mycobacteriales > Mycobacteriaceae > Mycobacterium. The sequence continues at coordinate 19,242 of JAFAID010000634.1, forward strand.
TCCTGGCGGGCTGGCTGGCCAACCGGATCGATGGTCCGGTGCGCCGGGCGGTCGGCGAACTCAAAGTCGAGCTGGCACGCAAGAGCGAGACCATCGTGTTGAGCCGTCCTCAAGAGGGCAGGACGGCCACACTGAGTCGGACGGCCAGGCCGGATGCTTTGCTTCCGTTGGCGCGCAGGGAAACCGGTGAATGCCTGGCCGAGGATCTGCGACGGCTGGATGCCGACGAGATCTACTTTTCAGCACTCGAAGGCATCAACCGGGTGGAGTACGTATGAGGCGCCTCGTCGAGACGTTCGCCAACAGCGACGGATTGGTCGCTGCGGCAGGCGAGCGTCTGATCGGCGTGATCGACGCGGCCGTGGCCGCTCGCGGACAGGCGTTGATCGTGCTGACCGGAGGCGGCAATGGCAACCGGCTGTCGAGCTATCTCGGCATCCAGGGGCAGCGGATCGAATGGTCCAAGGTGCATTTATTTTGGGGCGACGAACGTTACGTCATCGAGGACGACGACGAACGCAACGACAAACAAGCCCGTGAAGCGTTGCTGAACCACATCGACATCCCCGCGCGCAACGTGCATGCGATGCCGGCGCGCGACGGCGAATTCGGTAGTGATCTTGCCGCAGCCGCATTGTCCTACGAGCAGCTCTTGGCAGCGAACGCGCAACCGGGTGATCCCGCGCCGAATTTCGACGTCCATCTGCTCGGCGTGGGACCCGAGGGCCACATCAACTCGCTTTTTCCTTACACACCGGCCGTGCGTGAGACTACCCGGCTCGTGGTCGGGGTGGAGGATTCACCGAAGCCGCCGCCACAACGAATTACGCTGACGCTGCCCGCAATCCAACGCTCCCGCGAGGTCTGGCTGTTGGTGTCCGGGGCGGAGAAAGCTGAAGTGGTGGCCGCCGCGATCGGCGGCGCCGACCCGGTGTCGGTGCCGGCGGCCGGCGCAGTCGGCCGGGAGGACACGGTCTGGTTTCTCGACACCCAGGCCGCATCCAAGCTTCCTGCGGATTAGCTCCGCCGCTCGGCTTGCCGATCGGCATAGCCGCGCGCGTAGTCCTCCAGCCGTCGGATGGTGAGGGGTTGCCCGGGGCGGTAGTGGTCGCACTGTCTGTGTTGCATACCCGATCAGACGGGGAATCGACTCCGCCGGTTCCCGCGGCGGTAATAATGAGCCTCATGGCAGACAAAAGCGCCGGCAGCCGCCCGCCGCGACAGCGGCTCAAGACGCTCACCCAGGCGGCAATGAACGCCGACGTCACCGTGAACCAACTGGAGGACGTGTTAGGCGGCCTGGGCGCCACCCTGGGCGACCTCAACGATTCACTCTCCCGCTTGAACACCGCGGTGGACCGTCTCGACGCGGGCTTGGACCACTTCGAGGCCACGCTGGGCAGGATCGATGACTTGATGAAACGGCTGGTCACGCTGGTCGCGCCGGTCGAGGCGATGGTCGAACGGATCGACTACATGGTGAGCGTCGGCGAGACGGTGATGTCGCCGTTGTCGGTAACCGAACACGCGGTTCGCGGTGCGTTCAGCGCCTTACGCAATCGGGCCGTGCGGGAGTCGCGGAACTGACCGTGCCGCATCCCGCCCCGGTTCCCGCTCCGCCGTACGCCGCGGGCACCGGTCTGCCGTGGGATGTCTCTGTTCCCGACGCCGTAGCCGCGATCGCGGCGGCCCGGGCCAGACATGGCGACACGTTCGCCGTGCACAGCGGTCGGGATCATTACCTGTTCACTTTCTCCCCGACCGGCGTCGAGTCGTTCTACGGGCTGCCCGAGGAGAAGGCCAGTAAAGGCGTTGCCGACTATCTGATGCTGCGCCGCAAACTCCCCGACGAGATCTTTGACGGACGGCGCGTTTTGCCCGGCACGCTGTTCCGCCGCGACGACGTCACGGGCTATCTGGCCAACCTGGATCGCGCGCTCGAGCAGACCACCGCCGAGTTGGGGTCGTCGGGCTCGTTAGACGTCTTCGACTTGACCCGCCGACTCGGCCACCGGATGGGACTCGCCTCCTGGGCGGGCCCCGGATCAGCCGATGGCGAGGCGTTTGAGCGGCTGGTGCGGGCCTTCGACATCCTCGACGGCTCCGACGCGTTCGTGCATCCCGACGCGATGGCGGCGGTCGCCGCCTCGAATAAGCGGGCCGAGCGAGCGGCCCTCGACGAAGTGGCCGATCTCATCGCGGACGCGGTGCGCCGCCGGGATAGCGACGGCACGGACGACCAGACGCTGTTCAGCAGGATCGTGGACGCCTGGCGTAACGATTTGGCGGACAACCGAATCCGCGGGATCGCCTTCGATGTCGCGTTGATCCACATCGCGTCGATGTCCAACTTGGCTGCCGCGTTGGGGTGGGCGTTGGTTGATTTGCTCGAGCATCCTTCGCATTTGACACGGGTCGCCGCCGGCGATGCCGACTTGGCACAGCGGTGCGCGCTGGAGTCCACTCGCCTGGCCCAGCGCTCCATCATGTCCCGCGCCGTGTTGTCCCCCGTCGTACTCGACACCGGCGAGGTCAGCTATCAGGTACCGCCCGGTTGGACTATCGCAACCTTGCTGCCCTTGCTCAACACCTCCGCTGCGCCTGGGCTTGAACACTGGGATCCGGACCGATGGACACGGCACCGGCTAACCGATGAGAAGGCGCTCCCCTCGCCCATGCTGGTGACGGCGTTCGGGCATGGACGGCATTCGTGTCCGGCACAGCCGTTTTCGCTATCCGCCATGACGGCGACGATAACGCACTTGTTCGGCCACTACCGGATGACGCCGGGCTGGACGACGCACCCGCAGCCCGTCCCGGCCCAGATCGGTGGCGTGGCAAGGGCCGACGGGCCCTGTCGCCTCGACTACGTCCGCCGCTGAGGTCACACCAGCCACCTGCGCACCAGGAACTCGGTATACAGATAGCTTTGGAAACGAGGGCGTATGCGATATCACCTGTGCTGATATCACATACGCGTTGAAATCACAGAAGCAACTAGTCCTTCAGCCAGCGACCAAAGCGTCTGGTGAGACTTCTGAGATTTGCCAGGCCTAGCCGCTGTTGCGCAACGCGCTGGCCAATCCGTTCATCGTCAGCAGGATCCCGCGCTGCACCAGCTCGTCGTCGTCGCCGGAGCGGTAACGGCGCAGCAGCTCGACCTGCAAATGGTTCAGCGGTTCCAAGTACGGGAAGCGATTGAACACCGAACGCGCCAGTGCCGGGTTGTCGGCGAGCAGGTTGTCCTGGCCGGTGATCAGCTTGTGCGCGTTGATACTTCGCTGGTGCTCGGCGGCGATCTTGTCGAACACCCGGCGCCGCAGCGTTTGGTCCTCCACCAACTCGGCGTAACGGGCGGCCAGGCCCAGATCCGTCTTCGCTAGCACCTGCGCCATGTTCGACAGCACGGTCTGGAAGAACGGCCACTTCTGATACAGGTCACGCAGTACTTCGACTCGCCCATCGCCGCCGGCGACCCAGCTTTCGACGGCCGATCCGGTTCCGTACCAGCCCGGCAGCATCACCCGCGACTGGCTCCAGGCCATTACCCAGGGAATCGCCCGCAAGTCAGAGATCGAGGACGTCGGTTTTCGCGACGTGGGTCGGCTGCCGACGTTCATCGACCCGATTTCGCTCACCGGGGTGGACTGCAAGAAATACTCGACGAAACCTTCTGTCTCATGGACTAACTCGGCGTAGGCGCGCTGTGCCCGATCGGCAAGTTCGTCGAGGACTTCGTAGGCGGGGCCGGCAGCGTCGCCGAGACCCTCGACGTCGAGCAGGGTGGACTCCAGGGTGGCTGCCAGCAATGTCTCCAAGTTGCGTTGGGCCATCTGCGGTTCGGCGTATTTGGCGGCGATCACCTCACCCTGCTCGGTCAGCCGCAGCGAGCCGTTCACCGCACCCGGCGGCTGGGCGAGAATGGCCTGGTAGCTCGGGCCGCCGCCGCGGCCCACCGTGCCGCCGCGACCGTGGAAGAGCCGCAATCGGATTCCGGTTTTGCGTGCCGATTCAACGAGTTCGAGCTCGGCCCGGTACAGCGCCCAGTTGGCGGTCAGGTAGCCGCCGTCCTTATTCGAGTCGGAGTAGCCGAGCATCACCTCTTGGCTGTTGCCGCGGGCCCGCACGATGGCTCGGTAAATCGGAAGGTCCAGTGCTGCTTCGAGAATCGACGCGCCGCGGTGCAGGTCGTCGATCGTTTCGAACAGCGGGACGATGCCCATCGGGCAGTACGGCTCGCTGCCGGAGGCGTCGAGTAGACCGGACTCCTTCAGCAGGATGGCCGCTTCCAGCATGTCGGAGACGGAACGACACATCGAGATGATGTAGTTGGGCACCGCCGACGGACCGTAGATGGCGACCGCGCGGGCGGCCGCGCTGATAATGGCCAGTTCACTGCGAGCCAATTCGGACAACGCGTCGCGGTCCCCGATCAGCGGCCGCCGGGTGCTCAGTTCGGCGGCCAGGATGTTGACCCGTTCGTCTTCGCTCAAAGAGCTGTAGTCGGGGTGCACTCCGGCCCACGCGAGCAACTCCGCGACGACCTCCTCGTGGACATCGGAGTTCTGCCGCATGTCCAGGCCGGACAGGTGAAAACCGAAGACGTACACGGCTTCCCGTAATCGGGCCAGCCGGTCGTCGGCAAGCAGCGCGCTGCCGTTTGCCCGCAGTGAGGCGTCGACGATGTCGAGATCGGCCCGCAACTCCCCCGGTGTCGCGTATGGCGGAAGACCGAGGTCGAGCAGGTTCGCCGGCTGGTGATCCAGGATCTCCGCTACGGTGGCGCTGAGGCGGGCGCGGATCACACGCACAGCGCGGCGGTAGGGCTCATCTGCCCGGGGACGCTCGTCGCAGTCCTCTGCCAGCACCGCCAGTTCATCGGTGACGGCGACCAGTCGCGCTGACATCGACAGCTCCTGCTCGAGAGCGGTCAGCTCGGCGGCGTAGTGACCCAGCGCGGTGTAGGCCGCGCCGCCAGTGGCCAGCCGCACCACACCGGCAGTGACGTTCGGGTTGCCGTCGCGGTCGCCGCCGATCCACGAGCCGGGCCGCAGGATGGGTTCGGGAAGCAGGTCGGCGTCGGGCCAGCGGCTGCGCAGCGCCTCGCGCACCTCCGCGTTGACCTTCGGCATCACCTCGAAGAACGCGGCCTGGTAGTACCTGAGCCCGACAGCGATCTCGTCGGAGATCTGCAGCCGGGACAGCCGGATCAGCGCGGTCTGCCACAACGTCAGCACCTGGCGGCGCAGTTCGAGTTCGATGTCGCGGCCGTCGTCGGTATGGGCGTGCCCACGGGCGCGCAGCCGCATCAATTGGGTGATCCGGTGCTGCGTGTCGAAGACCGTCCGTCGGCGGGTTTCGGTCGGGTGTGCGGTGATCACCGGTGAGACCAGCGCGCCGGCCAGTCCCTCGGCCACAGTCGCCGCGTCCAGTTCGGCCGCATCGAGCTTCAGATAGGTGGCGGCCAGGCTGCTGTCCTGCGGTGGCTCGCCGGCAGCCACGTGGATAGCGCGTCGCCGTTCCCGGTGGATGTCCTCGGCGACGTTGGCCAGCAACGCGAAGTGGCTGAACGCGCGGATCACCGGGATCGCCTTGTGGATGTCGATCCCGGCGAACATCTGCGCCACTTCGGCGCGCTCGATCTCCGAGCGGCGGACCCGAAAGGACGCCAACCGGGCGCGTTCCACTAAGTCGAAGACCTCGTCGCCGTTCTGCTCGCGCACCGTGTCGCCCAGGATGGCACCGAGTAGCCGGATGTCCTTGCGCATCGGCTCGGTCGCTTCACGGCCGGTGCGGGTGCGTTGTACGGCGCCGAAGGGCTCCAGCGAGGCGGATGCTTCAGCCATACCTCCCAGTATCGGGGCGCCCGAGCTACTCCGCGCTGCGAGCAGGCAGCTCAGGCGTTGTATTTGATCCGCAGCTCCATAGCGATGATGGCCACCAGCCAGATGCCGACGACGAACAACGTCAATCGGTCCAGGTTCTTCTCCACCACCGTCGACCCGGACAGGCTGGACTGCACGCCGCCGCCGAACAGCGTCGACAGACCGCCACCCTTGGCGCGGTGCAGCAGCACCAGGAGAACCACCAGGACGCTGGTGACCACCAGGGTGATCTGCAGGGCCAATTCCATGGCCACCACCTTACCGGCCGAGGCTCGGCCGCCTCAGACCGGCGCCGGCGGCGCTACGACAACGGTTAGTCGAAGTTCAGCGTGTCGTTGGCGTAGTTAATGAAAATCGGTTCTATTAGGTAGGGTTCGACGCCGCTGTCGATCTGGTTGCCCGACACCACCGTCGGCGAGTCACCCTCCACGGTGTAGGAGTACACCTCCGTCTTACCGTCGAAGACCGAAATCGTGTCTCCGTTCGGCACGGAACCGGCGGTGCCGACGAGGGATGACGGGATGGTTCCGAACACACCACCGGAATCGACATCGTCGGAAACGGCTACCGGGGTCCCACCATTGACCGATTCGGACAGATCGGTGATCGGGGCTCCGCTTACCGTGGCTATAGCCGAGAACGGGTTGTTGGGATCGACGATCAGGTCGCCCTTAGGAATGTCGACGGTCACACCGTCGTAGCCCAGCGCCTCCAACGGGTTGGCGGTCGGACCCGTGCCGGTCGGCCCGATACCCAAAATGCCGGTTACATCGTCATCTTTAAGAAAAGCCTCGAAATTCGCCGGCGAGGTCGAGGATGTCGGCCAGGAGAAGATCTCTACATCGACGGGGGCATTCGTGGTGTCGAGGGCGCCGTTGCCGTAATCGACTGATGCGTCGTTGTAGGTCAGATACAGGTAGTCCACCCCACCGCTGTAGCCGCTGAAGCCGATACCGGTGGGAAACCCGAGGTCCAGTAGCTGCGTCAGCCCAAGGTCCTGGTAAGGGATGACAAGGCCGCTGGAGCCGGTGTCGGCGAGCAACGTCGTGTTCGCCCCGTCAACGGTGGCCTGCACGGTCGGCTCGGTGCCCTCTGCGACGCTCAGCGGAATGTCGTAGGTGCCCGATGTCGGGTCGGACGATGCTGCGGCCGCGGCCGCGGGCTCTGCGGCCGACGACACCGCGGTCGAGGGATCGAGCGCATTGAGGCTGGCGAGGATGCTGTCGCCGAAGCTGGTCAAATCCGTGGCCGCGGCCGGATCGAAGCCGGCGAGTGAGTCGGCGAACGAGGTAATGATGGGCTGGATGATCGGGTCCAGAAGGTCCTCAAAGTCAGCCTTGGCAGGGGCCGCCGAGCCGGTCGCCATCGCTGCTGCCGCGGCAACAAACGCACCAACGCCCGCGCCCATACCGACCAGCCGACGCCGGCGCGCCTTAGCGCCGCGTGACCGGTTGTTCCCCCTGATGCCGTCGCGACGAGCCATTCGATTGCCCTTCCGGGAAGTGCGTATAGCTGCCTAGGGTCTCATCCCCCCGGCAGAGGCGTGTGCAATCCACAAAACTTAACGACCCTGTGTTTCTATCAGGTTTCGCTAAGCTAAACGCCACCCGGCCGATCGTCAACCCGAACGGCCCAACAGCCCCGCCAGCCCCACCGGTTACAGCAGTGGGCCGCCGGCGGCGATGGCGGACAGCGTCGCGAACTCTTCACCGTCGAGCGATGCGCCGCCGACCAGAGCGCCGTCGACGTCGTCCTGCGCGACGATGTCGCCGATGTTCTTGGCGTTCACCGACCCGCCGTAGAGCACCCGGACGGTCTCGGCGATGTGCGGCGACGCCAGCGTGCCCAGCTCCTTGCGGACCGCCGCACACACCTCCTGGGCATCGGTCGCGCTGGCCACCCGCCCAGTCCCGATCGCCCACACCGGCTCATAGGCGATGACGACCTTGCCGATCTGCTCGGCCGAAAGCCCGGCCAGCGATCCGAGCAGCTGCTCTTGGCAATGCGCCAGGTGCTCAGCGGCTTCTCGGACTTCCAGGTGCTCGCCGATGCAGACGATCGGGGTCAGCTCGTGCATGAGCGCGGCAGCGGCCTTAGCGGCCACCAGCGCGTCGTCCTCGTTGTGGTAGGTGCGCCGCTCGGAGTGACCGACGACGACGAAGCTGCAGCCCAGCTTGGCCAGAAACGCACCGCTGATCTCGCCGGTGTAGGCGCCGGAGTCATGCTGCGACAGATCCTGGGCGCCGTAAGTCAGCCGCAGCTTGTCGCCATCGACCAAGGTCTGCACGCTGCGCAGATCGGTGAACGGCGGAATGACCGCGACGTCGACCCGGTCGTAATACTTGTCCGGCAGCGAGAACGCGATCTTCTGCACCAGCGCGATCGCCTCGAAGTGGTTGAGGTTCATCTTCCAGTTGCCGGCTATCAGCGGCTTACGGCTCATCGGCGTCCTTAGCGTTAGGTACTCAGCACTTCGAGGCCAGGCAACGTTTTGCCCTCAAGGTATTCCAGTGACGCCCCACCGCCGGTGGAGATGTGCGAGAAGCCGTCTTCGGGCAGGCCCAGCGCACGCACCGCGGCCGCGGAGTCGCCGCCGCCGACCACGCTGAACGCGCCCTTGGCGGTCGCGGCGGCGATCACCTCGGCAACGCCCTTGGTGCCGGCAGCGAACGCCGGGAACTCGAAGACCCCCATCGGGCCGTTCCAGAAGATGGTCTCGGCGTTGGACAGCAGCGTGGTGAAGCGGATCACCGACCCGGGCCCGATGTCCAACCCCATCTTGCCGGCCGGGATCGCATCGGCGGCGACAACCTGCGGCGGCGAATCGGCGGCGAACTTCTCGGCCACCACGATGTCCACCGGCAGGTGCAACACGTCGGCGTAGGTATCGAGCAGCCGGCGGCAGGTGTCGATCATCTCAGTCTGCAGCAGCGAGGTGCCCACCGAAAGACCAGCTGCGGCAAGGAATGTGAAGCACATGCCACCGCCGATGACGATGCTGTCCGCCTTGGTGGCCAGCTGCTCGATCACACCGAGCTTGTCCGACACCTTCGAACCGCCGAGCACCACGGCATAGGGTCGCCGCGTCGAGCTGGTCAGCCGCTCGAGCACGCTGACCTCCTCGGCGACCAGCTTGCCGGCGTAGTGCGGCAGCAGCGTGGCGACGTCGTAGACCGAGGCCTGCTTGCGGTGCACCACCCCGAACCCGTCGGACACGAAAGCGCCCGCCGATCCGTTTGGGCCGGTGACCAATTCGGCGAGCTCTCGGGCCAGCGCCATCCGCTCCCCGTCGTCCTTGCTGGTCTCCCGCGGATCGAAGCGAATGTTTTCCAGCAGCAGGACATCGCCGTCGGCCAGACGCTCAGCGCGCGCCCGCGCATCACGGCCGACGACGTCGTCGGCCAACTGCACATCCTGGCCCAGCCGCTCACCGAGCGCCGCGGCGACCGGCGCCAACGACAGTTTCAGGTCGGGTTCGCCCTTCGGCCGTCCCAGATGGGCGGTCACCACCACTTTGGCGCCGGCGTCGACCAGCGCCTTCAGCGTCGGCACCGAGGCCGTGATACGGCCGGGATCGGTGATGACACCGTCGTCGAGCGGCACGTTCAGGTCGGAACGCACCAGCACACCGCGGCCCGAAACCCCTTGTGCGAGAAGGTCGGAAAGGGTGGGTAGCGAAGATTGAGCCACGGCTACAGCGACTTGCCGACCAGCGCGACCAGATCGACGAGGCGGTTGGAGTAGCCCCATTCGTTGTCGTACCAGGACACCACCTTGGCCTGGTTGTCGATCACCTTGGTGAGGCCGGCGTCGAAGATCGAACTGTGCGGGTCGGTGACGATGTCGCTGGAGACGATCGGAGCGTCGTAGTACTTGAGGATCCCCTTGAGCTTGCCCTCCGCGGCGGCCCTGAACGCCGAGTTGATCTCTTCGGCAGTGGCCGATTTGGACAGATCGGCGGTCAAGTCGGTGACCGAGCCGGTCGGAATCGGCACCCGCAGCGCGTAGCCGTCCAGCTTGCCCTTCAACTCGGGCAGCACCAGACCGATGGCCTTGGCCGCGCCAGTGGACGTCGGGACGATGTTGAGCGCGGCGGCGCGGGCCCGACGCAGATCCTTGTGCGGCCCGTCCTGCAGGTTCTGGTCCTGGGTATAGGCGTGGATGGTGGTCATCAGACCTCTGACGATGCCGAACTCGTCGTGCAGCACTTTGGCAAGCGGCGCAAGGCAGTTCGTCGTACACGACGCATTGGAGATGATGTTCTGGCTGCCGTCGTACTTGTCGTCGTTGACGCCGAGCACGATGGTGATGTCGGGGTCGGTGGCCGGCGCGGAAATGATCACCTTCTTGGCGCCGGCGTCCAGGTGGCCCTTGGCCTTGGCGGCGTTGGTGAACAGGCCGGTGGATTCGACGACGACGTCGACACCCAAATCACGCCACGGCAATGCCGCCGGGCCTTCCCTGACCGCGAACGACTTGATCTTGGCGGCACCGACGACGATGGTCTCCTCGCCGTCCAGGCTCACGTCATAAGGCAGCCGGCCCAGGATCGAATCGAATTTGAGCAGATGCGC
>JAFAID010000636.1 GCA_019236925.1 Mycobacterium sp.
CGAAGCACTCGGCAAATCACCCGGGTGAATCGGTTCGCCGGGTGATGACCACTCATCCCACATCGGTTAATGCTGGCTTAACAGACGGCGAGCCGGCGTTACGCCTAGCCGGCCATGTACCGAAATATACGTTCGGGCCGCGTAAGCGAGCAACGGGTCGCGATGACGGAGACGACTTGGCTGTGTTGATAACCGCGGAACGCCATCGCCACAAATTGGAGAAACAGATGAAGCCTAGCCAATTTCAACCTTCGCCTGCTGAATACGGCTGCGGCGCCGCGCGAACACCATGGCTGCCGCATCGAATGCGGGAGGCCGCCGCCTTCGCCCGGCGTTGGGCGCATCGAAAAGGAGATGGCGCGATGGACAGCGTCCCGGCGATCGAGGATCAACTTCTGGCGCTGCAGCCCATCTGCAGCGCCCAGCGGGTGTCGACCGGCTTTATCTGCGGTGCGCCGGCGGTGGCCGTCGCCGAGATTCACGCCATCGACGGATGCGACCATATAGGGCTAAGCCCGGACGGCGACCTCGTCGAGACGCTCTGTCGAGGCTGCTTGGCTAGGTTGCAACGGGCCATGGCGACCTACATGGGCGACAAACGCGAGATGGCGTCACGGTGCGGCACCCGTCCGGTGTGCACCACCTGCGGGCGTCCCACTGTATACCTGAGCAGCGTCTTCGCTGTGCGCCTGATCCGGACCGGCGTGGCATCATGACCCGCCTACGTAATGCCTCCCTGTTTGTGGCTGTGCTGGCCGGTTATTACGCGGCCCTCATGTTGATCGACGGTCAGCTTGTCGATTTCGGCGTCACCGCCGCCATCTGTGCGGGATCCTCAGTCGCGGCCGGGCTGATCGCCTACGCGGGCAGACGCCGCCGCAAGGCGGTGGCGCGGGGACGAGCGGCCGTCTGGGAGCGCCGAGACCAGCAGGCCGCCGCTGACCAACGGTGCCCGTTATGCGGAGGCGTAGGCCAAAAACCAAGTGACTCACCGAGATTCGCTGACCGGCAGCGCGCGCGCTTATGCCGGAGATGCGCGCCGGCACTCAACCCCGAGCCGGCACGATGAGTCGGCGGCCGGTCTCGGCGCCAGTTCTCATTGAACGGTTGGGCCGATCGACGGCGAGTCCCGCCTTGGCGTCACGTGAATTCGGTTGGGCGCGTGGAGCACCCGATGACCCCGGCGTGGAAGTGTTGACATGAGCGCACCCGCCACCGCCACCGCGCCGGGTTCACCGCGCCCCGGTCTAAGAGCACCCAGGGCACGAAAAGCTCGACCGTACCCGTTCCGCGCTGGCGCCGTCGTTGACGTCATCCAGGACGGTCCGAGCATGGCCGGGCGGATCGCCTGGCTGAGCGCCCGGCTGATGATCCGGCCCACGTTGAGCGTGGGCAGCTACCTGCCCTCCGCGCCGTGGCCATGGGGCGTAGTCGAATTCGCCGCTCGCGCCATCGCGCCGGCACCAGGCACGGTACGCGCCAGCATCGCGCTGGCGCACTGCACCGCGCAGCTCGTCCGCGCCGCCGGAGTGCTACCGGCCGACGGCACCCGCCGAGCCGTGCTGTACCTGCACGGCGGGGCGTTCCTTACCTGCGGCGCCTACTCGCACGGCCGCTTAGTGAGCATGCTGTCCAAATTCGCCGACAGCCCTATCCTGGTGCCCAATTACCGCAAGCTGCCCAAACATTCGATCAGCGAGGCGATCGACGACTGCTACGACGGCTACCGGTGGCTGCGCCGAAAAGGCTATCGGCCCGACCAGATCGTGCTGGCCGGCGATTCCGCCGGCGGCTATCTGGCGCTAGCGCTGGCCCAACGCCTGCTCGAGTGCGGCGAGCAGCCCGCAGCGCTGGCGGCGATGTCACCGCTGCTGCAACTGGCCACACGGCCCAAAACGACCCACCGGAACATCGGCTCGGATGCGATGTTTCCGCCCAGAGCGTTCGACGCCTTCCATGGCTTGATCACCCGCGCCGCGGCCCACCGCGACGCCGACGGGCATTCCGACGCGCTCTACGAGCCGCTCGACCACATCCAACCTGGCCTGCCACCCATGTTGATCCATGTGTCCGGTTGCGAGGCGCTGCTTCACGACGCGCAGCTGGCGGCCCAACGACTGGCCGCCGCCGGTGTGCCCGTCGATGTGCAGATATGGCCGGGCCAAATCCACGTGTTCCAACTCGCCGCGCCGATGATCCCCGAAGCTATCCGCTCACTGCACCAGATCGGCCGCTACATCCGCGAAGCGACCGGATAACCAAGGGACCCTGAGGTTATCGAAGATGGATTTCGGGGCGTTGCCACCAGAAATCAATTCCAGCCGTATGTATTCCGGACCCGGCTGCGGGTCGATGCTGGCTGCCGCTGCAGCCTGGGACAGGCTGGCCGATGACTTGCATTCCACGGCGGGCTCCTATCAGTCGGTGATCTGGGACCTGATCGGCGCAGCATGGCTGGGTCCTTCGTCGGCGTCGATGGCGGCAGCGGTTGCGCCCTACATCGAGTGGATGACGACGACTGCTGCGCTGTGCGAGGAGACCGCCACCAATGCCAGGGCCGCCGCGGCCGCCTACGAGGCCGCGTTTGCGATGACGGTGCCGCCACCGATGGTCGCGGCCAACCGCACTCTATTGATGTCGCTGATCGCGACAAACTTCCTCGGGCAAAACACCCCGGCGATCGCGGCCACCGAAGCCGACTACGGCGAAATGTGGGCCCAAGACGCCGGGGCAATGTATGAGTATCCTGGCGCGTCCGCCGCCGCTTCGCCGCTACCGTCGTTCACCTCGCCCCCGCCCACCACAAATCCAGCCGGGGTGGCCGGCCAGGTTGCTGCAGTTGCCCACGCCAGCGCCACGTCAGCCGGCACGGGCACCCAGACCATCATGTCGACGGGCTCGCAGCTGCTCTCCGCAGTACCCAACGCACTTCAGGGACTTGCGCTGCCTTTACCGGCCGCCGCAACATCACTCCCATCGTTCTCACAATTGCTGAGCTTACTGAGCCCGGTGAACCTGGCTGTTGCGTCGGCGGGGACGGCCATCACGTCGACGGGCACGGCCGGGTCGTATGCGGGCTTGGGATATGCGGTGCACTACGACCCAGACGGTGCCAGCAGGATGGACGCCATACTGGAACGTTTGGAGGCGGTTCCGGGAGGCTCAGGAACAGGCACATTAACGTCATTGGGTTCGGCAGACCTGGGTACAGGCAGCGGTGCGGCACCTGTATTGTCAGCGGGTTTAGGCAGGGCCTCCCCAATCGGCGCGTTGTC
>JAFAID010000058.1 GCA_019236925.1 Mycobacterium sp.
CAGCGGCTGGGGATGGCGGTGCCGTCGACGGTGGGCATGCCCCGCACGAGCGCCGAGATGTGGTCGTGTTCGTAGCAGACCAACACCACCTCGGCGCCGCTGGACAAAACGGCATCGGCTCCGCCCGCCATGGCCGGGGCGTGCCAACTACTTCGCCCCGCTAACATCGAAGTCGTGCCGGCGCGCCGTCATACCTACTTTGCCTACGGGTCGAACCTGTCCGTGCAACAGATGGCGCGACGTTGTCCCGACGCCACCGATCCCCGGCGGGCGGTGCTGGCTGACCACGACTGGCTGATCAATCAGCGCGGGGTGGCCACCGTCGAGCCGTTCGACGGCACGGAAGTGCACGGGGTTGTCTGGCGGCTATCCGATCGCGACCTCGCCACGTTGGACAACGCTGAGGGTGTGCCGCAGCGCTACCGGCGCGACCAGCTGGCCGTGCACACCGACGACGGGCCGTCGAATGCCTGGGTCTACATCGACCACCGGGTGCATCCGGGTGCGCCACGACCCGGCTACCTCCAGCGCATCATCGACGGAGCAGTGCACCACGGGTTGCCGCAGCGCTGGATCGACTTCCTGCGTCGATGGGATCCCGCTCGTTGGCCTCGCCCACGGCCTCGGCCCACAACGCCGGCGCCCCAGTCGCTTTCCGAACTGCTGTCCGAGGCCGCGGTGACCGAGGAAAGCCGGCTACGGTCACGCTTCGGCTTTCTTGCCATTCACGGCGGCGGCCTGGAAGAGATGACCGACGTGATCGCCGAACGTGCCGCCGACGCCGCCGACGCGTCGGTTTATCTGGTGCGCCATCCCGACCGCTATCCACATCACTTGTCATCGGCCCGCTTCCGCCCCGACCAGTCGACCCGGCTCGCGGAGTTCCTCGACCACGTCGACGTCGCGATCTCGCTGCACGGATACGGCCGTATCGGCCGCGGCACGCAGCTGTTGGCCGGCGGCGGCAACCGCGCGCTGGCCGCTCACGTGGCCGGCCACCTCGACCTGCCCGGCTATCAGGTCGTCACCGACATCGACCAGATCCCGCTCGAGCTACGGGGGCTGCATCCGCAGAACCCGGTCAACCGGACGCGCGACGGCGGAACCCAGCTGGAATTGCCGAGCCGGGTCAGGGGCATCAGCCCCCGCAGCCCGCTACCCGGCGACGACGGGTTGTCACCGGTGACGTCTGCTCTGGTGCAGGGCCTTGCCTCCGCCGCGCGCTCCTGGGATTTGCGTTCCGTATAACAACACGATCGGAGTTTGCTGATGGCCGCACAGACATCTCGTGACTTTCGGATTTCGATTGGCATTCACAGCGCCAAGTCCAGCGCCGCACTGCGGGACAAGGCGCGCCGTCTTGAGGACGCCGGATTCGACGCCATTCACATTCCCGACCACTTGGGCGCGCCGGCACCCTTTCCGGTGCTGACCGCGATCGCGGCGGCTACCTCCAGAGTGCGGCTCGGGACCTACGTACTCAACGCCGGCTTCTACAAGCCGGCGCTGTTGGCTCGCGACGCGGGCGCCGTCAATGACCTCAGCGACGGCCGCCTTGAACTCGGCCTCGGCGCGGGTTACGTGCAGGAGGAGTTCGAGGCCGCTGAGCTGCCGTACCCAAGCGCCGGGCAACGCGTCGACTACCTCGAGCACGTCACCGCCTACCTGAAGGAGCACCTCGCAGACGTGCGGATCCTGATCGCGGGCAACGGAAAGCGGTTGCTGACGCTGGCCGCCCGGCAGGCCGACATCATCGGTCTGACCGGTGCCAACGACGCCGGGGCCGGCAACTCGCTCGCCGAACGCGTCGAGTTCGTCCGCGCCGCCGCCGGTGACCGGTTTGCCGATCTCGAGTTGAACCTGGCGATCACCGGGGTGTCAGACAGCTCCGGGAAGCCCGACCTGTCGATGACTCGCAGGTATGCGCCCACGCTGTCCGATGAGGAGTTGCTGGCCCTGCCCGCCGTGCTGAGCGGATCGCCGCGCGACATCGCCGACACGTTGCGCGGCTACCGCGAAACCTATGGGCTGACGTCCGTCACCGTGCAGGAACATCATGCCGAAACCTTCGCCAAGGTGATCGCGGAGTTCCGCTGAATTAGAGTTCTCGCATGGTCAGCACGACGGCGGCGCAGCTGGAGTCCGGTGGCAGCTCGTTCCGGTTCGACCGGGCGGAATTAGCCGGAGCGGTCGGCGATCTGGGTGTGCTGGTGCCGATCGCGGTGGCGTTGATCGTGAAGAACGGGCTCATGCCGACCGCGGTGTTGTTGCCGGCCGGGCTGCTGTACGTGGTGGCCGGGCTGGTGTACCGACTTCCGGTGCCGGTGCAGCCGTTGAAGGCCTTCGGGGCGATCGCGATCGCGCACGGTTTCGGAGCCGACGACATCGCCGCGGGCGCTCTGCTGATGGGCGCGATATTTGTGACGCTCGGGGCGTCGGGCCTGCTGGATTGGGTCGCGAAAGTGTTCCCGCAGCCGATCATTCGGGGGATTCAGCTCTCGGTAGGACTCCTGTTCTGTCAGCTGGCATGGAAGCTGGTGTCCGCGACACCGAAATCGTTCATCGACCACCGTCATTCGGTGTGGTGGCTGGGGGCCACCACAGTGGGGGTCATCGCCGCGGCGCTGTTGTTGCGGCGCCGCCAGATCACCCTAGTCTTTATTGCGATTGCCGTGGTCGCGATGGTGCTGACCTTCCACGGCTCGCTGCGCTTCGGCCCGTCGGCGGTGCACACGCCGCACTTGACCTGGGCAGCGTTCTCCGCCGCGGCTGTCGCCCTGGTGCTGCCGCAGTTTCCGTTGTCATTCGCCAATTCGTGCCTGGCCACCGCGGACACCGCCCGCGCCTACTTCGGCGACGCCGCCTCGCGGGTGCGCCCGGGACGCCTGGCGATCACCCTCGGCCTGGCCAACCTGTTCGCCGGCGCGATCAGCGGCATGCCGATCTGTCACGGCGCCGGGGGCATGACCGCGCATCGCAGCTTCGGTGCCCGCAGTGGCGGGGCGCCAATCATGTTGGGCAGCCTGCTGATCGCGCTTGCATTTGCGATCGGAGCGACGCTGACCGCCGCGCTGGCCGGGTTCCCGGTGCCGATTCTGGCCGGTCTGTTGGCGGTCGCCGGTTTGCTGCACATCATGCTGCTGAAAGATCTGCGCGGACCCTGGCATTGGGTGCTGGCCATCGCGGTCGGAGTCACCGGATTTCTGAGCAACCTGGCCGTCGCGCTGCTCGGGGCGCTGGTGATTTGGTGGGTGGCCCGCGGGATTCAGGCCTGGCGGGCCCGCCGTTGACTCACTGCGCTTACTGTGGGTGGTCGTTGCCGGCGAGTTGATCCAGCGCATGGTCGAGCACGTCGGCGAGCACCCCAAGGCCATCGCGCACCCCGCCCGGCGAACCCGGCAGGTTGACCACCAACGTCCGCCCAGCCACCCCGCAGACCCCGCGGGACAGCACCGAGGTCGGCACCTTCGGTAAGCCGGAACGCCGGATGGCCTCAGCCAGCCCGGGAATCATGTAGTCGAGCAGCGCCACGGTCTGGTCCGGGGTGCTATCGCTGGGCGAGATGCCGGTGCCACCGGAGGTGATCACCACGTCGACATCGTCTGCGATCGCATCACGCAACGCTTTACCCACCGGCTCACCGTCTGCCACCACCACCGGGTGTGGCGGCGAGAAGCCGTGCTGCGCAAGCCATTCGGAGATGATCGGCCCACAGCGATCTTCGTAGACCCCGGCCGATGCGCGGGTCGACGCGATAATGACGCGCGCGGATCGGTCCGCCATCACCGCTCCCACGTTCCGTGCCGGCCGCCGTCTTTTCGCAACACCCGAATGTCATCGATACGCGCAGCCGGGTCCACCGCTTTGATCATGTCGTAAAGAGTCAGGGCCGCCACGCTCACCGCTGTCAGCGCTTCCATCTCCACCCCGGTTCGATCGGTGCTGCGCACCGTCGCGGTGATGTCGACATCCGTCCCACCGACGCTGAATTCGACGTCGACACCGGTCAGCGCCAACTGGTGACACAGCGGAATCAGGTCGCTGGTGCGCTTGGCGGCCAGAATGCCCGCAACCCGCGCCGTGGCCAGCGCATCGCCTTTGGGCAGACCGCCCGACGCGATCAGTTGCACCACCTGCGCGGAAGTTCGCAGCGAGCCTGCGGCAACCGCGGTGCGCTTGGTGGCTGCCTTCCCGGTGACGTCGACCATATGCGCCGCGCCCTGATCATCGATGTGCGAGAGCGGACCCGCACCCGACGGCGGCGTCGCCGCGGCGTCGGACATCACGCGTCTTATTCTGACAGGTAACTAGCGCAGGTCCCAGATCTGCACCGCAGAGCCGGCCGGAATCTCCGTGACCTCCGCCGGGACGTCCAGCAGGCAGTTCGCCGACGGCAGCCACCCCAGATGGTGGGACGCCGGCGGGCCGTGGCTCACGGCGGTGCCGGCGGCGGCATCGAAAACCCCGCGGCGAAACTGGCGCTTACCGGCCGGTGCGGTCAACGTCTCGGTCAGCACCGCGGATCGCCGCGGCCGATGCGGATCGGGCAGCCCCATCGCCGAGCGCAGCGCCGGCCGGATGAACACCTCGAAGGACACCAGCGAGCTGACCGGGTTACCGGGCAGGGTGACGATAGGCGTGTCGGCGACCCGGCCCGCGCCCTGCGGCATGCCCGGCTGCATCGCCACCTTGACGAACTCCACCCCCTGATCACCGGCTCGGCCGAAGGCATCCTTGACGACCTCGTAGGCACCGGCGCTGACGCCGCCGCTGGTGATGATCAGATCCGACTCGGTGGCGTATCGGTCCAGCAGCGCGGCGAACTCGGCGACGTCGTCACTGGCAGCCGCGGTGGCGACCACCTCGGCGCCGGCGTCGCGGATCGCGGCGGCCAGCATCGGCGCGTTGGACTCGTAGATCTGCCCCGGCCGCAGCGGCGTTCCGGGCGACACCAGCTCTGATCCGGTGGAAATGATCAGCACCCGTTGACGCGGAATCACTCTCAGCTCGTCCAGCCCCAGCGCTGCGGCCAGGCCGACCACTGCCGGCGTGACCACCTGCCCGGCCCGCAACACGGTGCTGCCGGCGGCGACGTCCTCGCCGGCGCGGCGGATGTGTCTTCCCTCGACGCTGGGTGCGTTGATCC
>JAFAID010000234.1 GCA_019236925.1 Mycobacterium sp.
GGACACCTCATTGGCCGCGGCGTCGCGGCGCACCCGCAGGCCCCAGATCAGCCTGTCGAACGCACGCATGTGTGATTCGTCCTCGAGGAATTCGAGGGCGATACCTGCCTGATCGACCGGCTTCACTGCGCGTCACCGTTCAAGATCTGCGCCAGGTGCACGAATTGAAACTCCTCGCCCTCGCGCGGCTCGCGCAGCACCCTGCGGCAAAGCGTTGGCTGGCAGCTCATCCGAGCATTGTTTGCAATTCACCCTACGCCGCTGCACCCACACCCCTCGGTACGTCAACTCGAAAACGACATCCGAGCCTGGGCCAAGACCGCCGACCAAATCCTGGCCAGCATTGCCAACTACTGCCAGGGAATTAAACATTCAAGACACTAGCCGCTTGCCGGCAGCCGGTATGCCTGCCCGGCGGTTTTCCGCAGGCGGGTATGGGTGTCAGCGGTGAGGCATTTTCGACCACGAATGTCAATGATTGAAGCAAGGACCCAAGTAGTGTGCACCGGTTTGTTCCGGTGGGCGTCTCCGTCGCCGCGGTCGCCACGCTAATCCGGAACGCCGGGCGCCTGGGCCCGGCGCAGAAACCATGCCGAGGGGCTACACGCGGGTGCGACATGGCAACAAAAGGAGGCGAAGTGGCAGTGGAACAACGGCATCGCGTTGTGGTGATCGGTTCCGGCTTCGGCGGGCTGACCGCCGTCCAGGCGTTGAAGCACGCACATGTCGACGTCAAGATGATCGCCCGCACCCAGCACCACCTGTTCCAGCCGCTGCTGTACCAAGTCGCGACCGGCATCATCTCTGAGGGCGAAATCGCCCCAGCCACCCGGGCGATCCTGCGGAGCCAGCAGAACGCCGAGGTGTTGCTGGGCAATGTCGTGCACATCGACCTCGAAGGCCGCTATGTGATTTCCGAGCTGCTCGGCCGTCGGTACCAGAACGAGTACGACACGTTGATCGTTGCGGCGGGGGCGGGCCAGTCCTATTTCGGCAACGACCATTTCGCCGAGTTCGCGCCCGGTATGAAGACCATCGACGACGCGCTGGAGTTGCGTGGCCGCATCCTGGGGGCTTTCGAGCAGGCGGAGCGCTCCAGCGATCCGGCGCACCGGCAGCAGCTCTTGACCTTCACTGTCGTGGGTGCGGGTCCGACAGGTGTGGAGATGGCCGGTCAGATCGCCGAATTGGCCAACGACACGCTGAAAGGCTCTTTCCGCAACATCGACTCCACCAAGGCGCGGGTAATCCTGCTTGACGCCGGGCCGGCGGTGCTGTCCCCGATGGGTCCCGCACTTGGCAAGAAGGTCCAGGACCGGCTGGAGAAGATGGGCGTGGACATTCAGCTGGGCACGATGGTTACGGATGTCGACCGAAATGGTTTGACGGTCAAGGACTCTGACGGAACTGTCCGACGCATCGATTCGCAATGCAAGGTATGGTCGGCGGGTGTGTCGGCCAGCCCGTTAGGCAAACACATCGCCGACCAGTCCGCGGCTGAGGTCGACCGTGCCGGCCGCGTCAAGGTGTTACCGGATTTGTCGATTCCGGGCTACCCGAACGTATTCGTGATCGGCGACCTGGCGTACGTGGAAGGTGTGCCCGGCATGGCCCAAGGTGCGATCCAGGGTGCGAAGTACGTGGCTAAGGCGATCAAGACAGAACTCACGGGCGCCGATCCCGCCCAACGCAAGCCGTTCAAGTACTTCGACAAGGGATCGATGGCGACGGTGTCGCGGTTCTCGGCGGTAACCAAGATCGGCCGTGTGGAGTTCGGCGGGTTCATCGCCTGGCTGGCCTGGCTGCTCCTGCACTTGGTGTACCTGGTGGGTTTCAAAAGCAAGATCACGACGCTGATCTCGTGGTTCGTGACGTTCTTGAGCGCGCATCGTGGCCAGCTCTCGATCACCGAGCGGCAGGCCACCGCCAGTATCAGTGTCGAACAGCTGGAGGAGATCACTGCCGCGCCCTAAAGCGAACAGGCGGCCAGTTAGACCACTCCACCACCTTGGCATCGAGCGTGCCGGGTCCGTGCACGCCTCGACGCGTTCGATTAAGCGCGGTCAACTGATCGACGAGCATCCAACGGTACTCCCGATCTCCCACCCGGCCGCCACTGCCGCCCACTGCCGCGGATACGAAAAGCCTTGCGATCGAATGCCTTCGGCAGCAAAGAAGAGACCAAGCTTACCGGCCGTTGGGGTTGTGCGGGATGGTGATGTCGAGCGCCGTGCCGCCGCCCGGAGGACTGGCGACCCGCATCCGCCCGCCCAGTACCTCGATACGGTCCTTGAGGCCGATGAGCCCGGAACCGTTGCGCGAGTCGGCCCCTCCGATCCCGTCATCCGAGATGAGCAGGACGAGGTCTTCGTCGGTGGTGTGCGCCCGCACCTTCACCTGGGACGCCTGAGCATGCTTGGCGGCGTTGGTGAGCGCCTCGGCGACGACGTAGTAGGCGGCGACCTCGATCGAGTCGGGTAACGGGTGCTCGATGGCGACGTCCAGGCTGACTGGGACCGACGACCGCCGGGTCAGCGTCTTCAACCCGGCGGCCAGCCCACCCGTCGAGAGGATCGCCGGGTGAATGCCGCGCGAGATCTCCTGGAGCTCTTGGAACACGTCGGTCAACCCTGAAATAGACTGCGACAGTTCATGTTTCAGCTCGGCGCAGTCAGATGGAACTAAGTCCTCAGCGAGGCGAAGCTTCAGTCCCAGCGAGACCAGCCGTTGCTGGGCTCCGTCGTGAATGTCGCGTTCCAGCCGACGCCGGGCGTGGTCGGCGGCGGCCACAATTCTCGCGCGCGAGGCTATCAGCTCCGCGCGGGTGGTGGCGGCCGCGATCGCCGTTGCGATCAGCTCGGCGAACTCGGCTATCCGCCCCTCGGTATCGGGCGGCAGGGCGTCGGTGTGGCTGGCGCCGACGACGGCGATTCCCCAGACCCGCTCGTCCACGACGATCGGCGCCCCAATGCGCGAGCGCATGCCGAGCTCGCGAATGCGCTCCGCGATGGAACCGGTGGCACCCTCCCAGTTGTCGATCCGCGCCGCACTTCGTGTGTTCAACACCAGGGCAGACACGTTGTCGCCCTCGGTGGTGAGGCGTTCACCGACCGACAAGTGCGGCATTCCGGGAGCCGCGTAGCAGGCGACCACGATGATCGCCGCGCCGTCATCCTCGAATCGGAGCACCTCCGCGCTACCGGCATCGAGGCAACCGGCCATCTCCTCGGCCACCGCCGAGAAGACCTCCGACTGGCTGACCCCGCGCGCCACCAACGTCGCGACCCGCCGCAGCGCGGCTTGCTGCCTGGCCAGCACGCTGAGGTTGTCGGCGAGCTCGCTCAGATTGTCGCGGCTGGCCTGAAGGTCGTACCTGGTGGCAGCGTTGGCGATCGAGGTGCCTACCAGATCGGCGAAATCCGCCACCCGCTTCTCGGTGTCGGGCGGGAGCAGCTTCCCGGACGCTACGGCAACCACGCCCCACACATGCGTTCCTACGATGATCGGGACACCCACCATGGATCGAATACCGAGCTCGCGGATGAACGCGGCCGTCGCGCCCGCCGCGCCCTCGTGACTGTCCATGCGAGCGGGCCGGCCGGTGCGCTGGATAATCGGGGCGATGTGATCACCCTGCAGAGTGAACCGCTGACCAACTGTAGGCATGTTCGCCGCGTCAAACTCAGGACGTCCAACAGCCTCGATGACCACGTCTTCGCCGTCGAACCGGCCAATATTGGCGTTGTAGGCGTCCAGGCATTCGGCCATCTCATCGGTCACCGACTTGAATACCTCGGCAGGCTCCGCTTCGCGAGCGACGAGTTCGGCCACCCGGCGCAATGCCGTTTGCTGTCGGGCGAGTTGACGCAGGCTGTCGCGGCTGGTTTGCAGTTCGGCCCGGGTGGCCGCGTTCGCGATCGAGGTGGCCATCAGGTCGGCGAAATCTGCCATGCGCACTTCAGTCTCAGGCGGCAGCGGCTTGGTCCGCGACGCGACCGCCAGCACGCCCCATAACTGTGAGCCGACAACGATGGGAACGCCAACCACGGAATCCAGTCCGCCTTCGCGGATGCGTGCTGCCCACGTGCCCGAAGCGTTCTCGTAGCCATCGATTCGCGCTGGCCGACCCTCCTGTCGAACCATCGCGGCGATGTTGTCACCGTCCATCACGAAACGCTCGCCCACCACCGGGGGGTTCGGCATATCGGGAGCACGCGCGACGGCCTCGACGATCGTCGCGTCGGTTACGTAGCGGACCACGGTCGCGTTTGCGACGTCGAGAATGCTGGCAATTTCCTCCGCAACCGCGTGGAAGACATCGGCAGGCTGCGCATCACGCGCGACCAGTTCTGCCACCCGGCGCAATGCCGACTGGCGTCGAGCCAGCTCGCGCAAGCTATCGCGGCTGGTACTCAGCTGTTCACGCGCCGCCGCAGTGGCGATCGCGGTGGCCACGAGATCGGCGAAGTCGGCGATACCTACCTCGGTGTCGGCCGGCAGCGGGTCGCCCCGCGAGGCCACCGCAGCCACGCCCCACAACTGTTCCGCGACCATGATTGGGACCGCGACCATGGATTTCACGCCCATCTCGCGGAGACGTGCGGCCGAAGCACCCGTCGCGTGTTCGTGGCTGTCGAGCCGAGCGGGGCGTCCGGTGCGCCGAACGATCACAGCGACGTGGTCGCCGTCCAGCGGGAACCGCTCACCCACTGCCGGCGGATTCGGCAGGTCAACCTCCGGACGTCCGAGCGCTGCAATGACGATGTCATCTCCGTCGTAGCGAGCCACCGTCGCGTTGTGCACGTCCAGGATGCTGGCCATCTCCTCGGCAACCTCTTT
This sequence comes from Mycobacterium sp., assembly GCA_019236925.1. GTDB lineage: Bacteria > Actinomycetota > Actinomycetes > Mycobacteriales > Mycobacteriaceae > Mycobacterium. The sequence continues at coordinate 4,840 of JAFAID010000234.1, forward strand.
GAACACCTCGGCGGGCTGCGCGTCGGCGGCGACCAGTTCTGCCACCCGGCGCAACGCCGTCTGGTGCCGGGCAAGCTGACGCAGGCGATCGCGGCTGGCCTTGAGCATGGCTCGGGTTTCGCGAAGCTGGTTTTCTTCTTCGCGTTGTGCGGTGACAGCAGGGCCGACGGAAAAGTCGAAGCCATCACCAATGTGCCCGGCCGCTCCGTTGGCGGCGGACTGCAGATCCGCTGTCCCCGAAGCCACATCGTCCAGGTGGGACAATTCGGCCTGGCGGCGGCGATCGGCGCCGGCCGCGACGGCGGCCGAGACGGCCACCGCAAAGTTGCCCATCAGCGCGGCGCCCAACAAAACCGCGTAGACCGTGCCGACCGGGTCCTCGGGTCCTACTTGTGTGAGAAGAACGATCAGCACTA
>JAFAID010000146.1 GCA_019236925.1 Mycobacterium sp.
GCCGACACCTGAGTGGTCAATGCCAAGACCGAATTCGAATCCCCTTGGAAAGCTTGGATGGTGGCATTCGTCAGGCTGTCCACCTGTTTGGGATCCAACTGAGTGAATAGCGGCTCGAATCCGTTGAGTGTGTACGTGATATCGAACGATGGATTGGTGCGTTCTATTGGTATCTGAGCGCGATTCGGCAGCGGCGCTGGGTTTTTACCAGGTCCTTGCGAGAGCCCGAGGTATCGCTGCCCGATGATGTTCTGGTAAGTCACAGAAGCGACGGTGTTGGTGTAGAGGACCTGGTTGCGCTGTACCCGAAAGGTGATTTTGGCCAGGTTGCCGACGAGTTCGATCTTGTCCACCCGGCCGACCCGAACTCCGGCCACCCGAACGTCATCGCCCGTCGTCATCCCGGACACATCGGTGAAAACCGCCGAGTAGGTGTTCGTCGGGCCCGCGACATCCCGCTGCAAGGTGGCGAAGACCATCCACGTCACCACGACCGCAAAGGCCAAAAAGACGGCCAACCCGACCAACGGGTTGCGAGGCACCCTCACCGGTCACCTCCCGGATCCAGCGCGATACGTACGGTGGATCCGCGCGCCAGCGGACCCAACAACAGCTCAGTGGCCGCATTGGCCTGCCCACCCACGATGCGGCCGAGCTGGTCTTTCTCTTGTCGACTGCCGACCGGCCCGACGTTGCCGCCAATGACCATCGACTGTGGGTGCACCTCGGCCGGCGGCGGCCCGGGGGGCCTGTCTGGCAACTGTGCGGCACCCGGTGGCAGCGGCGGCAACACCTGACGCGGCGGAGCAGGCGCCGGAGGACCCTGCGGATATCCGGGCATCGAACCGCGCGGCGGGGCCAGGTTCGGGCGATTCTCCGAGAGCCCCGGAGTAGGCGGGTATCCCATCGACCCCAAAGCCGGAAGCAGATCGGGGGCGGTCGGCGTTTCCGGCGCCGTCCGGCAGCTGGGGCCCTCAAGCGCGCCGTAGCGGGGGCAGTCGGCACGAACGTAGCTTCGAGTCGGAGTAAATCCGACGACCGCTTTGATGATGAGTTGGTTTTTGTTCGGATCCCATGCCTGGTCATACAGCTTGTTGGCAAAGACTTGCAGCCTGGTGGATATGCCGTGGAACTCCCCTGCATGGCCGGCGATCACGCCCAGCGCCGGCGCCAACTCGGTGCTGATAGCGATCATCCGATCGGTCTGGTGGTCGAAGGCATCGCCCAGCGTCCCGGTCGTCCGAAGTCCACCGGACAGAAAATCAGTCAATTGCCAACGCTTTTCGACGACAGTTCGCATCGGCCGGATCGAGCTGTCGAGCGCGTCGAAGAGCTCCGGGGAGGCTCCGCGCAAGCCGTCGGCGGCGGCGGTCAGCGCCGAGAGGGTGGACGGGCCGGTTTCGTCGGAGCTGACCACTGTATTTAGCTGCGCCAGAATCTCATTCAGCTGGTGACCGCTGTCGGTCAGTTGCTGACCTCGGCCACGCGTCGCCTGACCCAAGGCAGCCAGCAGCCCGAAGCTGTTCGCGTCGGGTTTGATAGCCACGACGTCAACCAGTTGGCGGAGCTTCGCCAAGACGTTCTGGAACAACACGGTCGGCAGGGTTTTGTCCTCCTGCACCACAGCCCCGGGGCGCAACGGTCCCGAACCCCTCCCGTTGTCGACCAGCTGCACCCCCGATACCGTGAAGAGGTTGACCGGGATCACCCGCGCGGTAACGGTATTGGGGATGCCAGAGGCGTATCCGGGCCTGAGGGAGACATGTACGAGGTTCGGCCGCCCGGGCCGGGACGGGGTCACACCGGATACCGACCCAACCAACACGCCGCGGAACTTGACGTCCGAGTTCGCCGGCAAACCGTCGCCGATGTTGACTAGCGCGACGTCGACCCGCACCAGATCCTCGAACGTGCCCTTAGATTTCGCGACCGCCGTCGCCGCAGTGAGAGCGGCCACCACGATAAAGCACGCACCCACCACGAAAAGCAGGCTGTTGGACGGCCCGCGCGGGTCGGAATCGAATGAGTTTGGCATCGCTACCCGCCGAACCTCGCGCCGGACTCAACGCCCCACAGCGCCATGGTCAACAACATGTTCGCGATCATCACGACGGTGAGACTGGCGCGCATCGCCCGTCCCGCGGCCACCCCCACACCGGCCGGACCGCCGCTGGCGAAGAAACCGAAATAGCATTGGATCGTTGACGAGAGAAAGACGAAAACAACGGCTTTGATCGTCGCGAACACAACATCGCGAGGGCTGATCACCAACGAGAAATAGTGCAGATATGACCCCGCGGACTGGCCCGCGGCCACGCTCGCAAGTTGCGTCGCCAAGTAAGCCGTCGCCAGGGCCGCCAAAAACAATGGAATAACGGCAATGACCGCTGCCGCGACCCGAGTGATCACCAGGTAGGCAACGGCGTTAATGCCTAACACCTCTAGGGCGTCGACTTCTTCGCTGATGCGCATTGCGCCCAACTGTGCGGTAAAACGACAGCCCGCCTGGGCGATAAACGCAATCGCGATCATGATCGGCGCCAGCTCACGGGTGGTCGCAAATGAGGAGACCAAGCCGGTCGCCGGACCCAGGCCGAGCAGGTTCAGCGCGTTCATTCCTTCGACGGCGACCAGCGCGCCCGCTGTCAATCCCAACACCAGCGCGACGTTGAGCGTGCCGCCGCCCACAACGATCGATCCGTTCCCCCACGTCATATCCGCCAGCAGCCGGAGCATCTCCCGCCGGTAGTACCGCAACATGATCGGGGCCGAGGCCACGATCCGACCGATGAAATAGATGACGTGCCCGCCCCTTGCCACAACTCGGCCGGCCGCGCTCGCGGCCCGGATAGCCGGGCGAGCGCCCGGGATCTGGTAAGTGGCGGGAGCTGCCATGGCTACAGCGTCTGTCGCGGGAAGACAATGACGTAAAGCTCACTCATCGCGACGTTCACGATCATCAGCAGCAGCA
>JAFAID010000264.1 GCA_019236925.1 Mycobacterium sp.
GGCCGCGGCGGGGAAGTGATCGAACTCGAAATCGGATCCAGCGATCGGCTGGCGCGCGACATCGCCGGCTACGGCGCCGACGCCGTCGTGCTGGAGCCGCAGTCGCTGCGCGACGACGTGCTGGACCGGTTGCGCGCGCAGGCGGGAGTGTCAGCATGACGCCCGTTTCCACCCGGCTGGTCCGGCTGCTCAACATGGTGCCGTACTTCCAGGCCAACCCACGGGTCACTCGCGCGCAGGCCGCCGCCGACCTGGGCGTCTCCGTCAAACAGCTGGGCGAGGATCTCGACCAGTTGTGGCTGTGCGGACTACCCGGCTACAGCCCGGGCGACCTGATCGACTTCGCGTTCGAGGGCGACACCATCGAGGTGACGTTCTCGGCCGGCATGGACACGCCGCTACAGCTCACCTCACCGGAAGCCACCGGCCTGCTGGTGGCTTTGCGGGCGCTGGCGGACATTCCGGGGGTGGTCGATCCCGAGGCAGCCCGCAGCGCGATCGCCAAAATCGAAGCAGCAGCGGGCGCCGCCGGACACGTATCGGACGTCGCTGCGGTGGACGAGCCGGCGCCGGTCGAGAGCCAGGCCGCGGCCGCGGTGCGCGCCGCAGTCCTTGACGGTCATGCGCTGACCATCGACTACTACGCGGCCTCACACGACACGCTATCCACCCGGATCGTCGACCCCATCCGGATCGTGCTGGTCGGCGACCACAGCTACCTGGAGGCATGGTCGCGGGAGGCCGAAGGGGTACGGCTGTTCCGGTTCGACCGCATCGTCGACGCGATTGTGCTCGACGAGCGGTCCGCGCCGCCGGAACCCGCGCTCGCGGCGCCGCCGGACACGTCGCTGTTCGACGCCGACCCGTCGCTGCCGTCGGCAACGCTGCGGCTGGCGCCGGCGGCGTCGTGGATGTTCGAGTACTACCCGATGCGTCTGCTGCGCGAGCTGCCCGACGGTCACTGCGAGGCGGCGATGACCTACGCCTCGGAAGAGTGGATGGCCCGCCAAGTGCTGGGCCTGGGGTCGACCGTCCGTGTCCTGGCGCCGGACTCGTTGGCAACGCGGGTGCGCGATGCCGCCGCGGCAGCTCTGGAGTCCTACCAGGCCGCGGCGCGGTCCGGCTAGTCACGCGCCCGCTGCGGTAGCATCGTGGGGACGTCTGGAGGTAATTAAAGGTGAACGCTCTTACCCCGGGACACCTGGCGATCATTGCGGTCCTGCTGATCGTTCTGTTCGGTGCCAAGCGGCTCCCTGATGCGGCGCGCTCGCTGGGCAAGTCGTTGCGGATCTTCAAGTCCGAGGTCCGCGAACTGCAGAACGAAAGCAAGCCGGACACGACTGTCGCGCCGCCCGCGACAGCCCAACCCGTGCAGTCCGAGCGGGTCGACCCGCCGGCGGCTGACGGTCGATCAGCCTAGCCTGGCATCGCCGCCGCGGCGCCCGAGCGCCTACTCACTGTGCGCACCACCGGTCTATTCAGGCGGCTAGATCCGCGACTTCGTCGCAGCCGCACCAATCCCGACGGAACCATGTCGCTCGTCGACCATCTCACCGAACTGCGGGCCCGCCTGCTGATCTCGCTGGCGACGATCGCTGTCACTACGGCGTTCGGGTTCGTCTGGTATTCGCACGCCCTGTTCGGGCTGGAAAGCCTGGGCGAATGGCTTCGACACCCGTACTGCTCGCTGCCGCCGTCTGCGCGGGCGCAGATCAGCGCCGACGGCCAGTGCCGGTTACTGGCCACCGCACCGTTCGACCAATTCATGCTGCGGCTGAAGGTCGGGCTGACCGCTGGGGTCGTGCTGGCTTGCCCGATGTGGTTCTACCAACTCTGGGCATTCATCACGCCGGGGTTGTACAAGAAGGAGCGCCGTTTCGCGGTGGCGTTCGTCATCCCGGCGGCAATGTTGTTCGTCACCGGCGCGGTGCTGGCCTATCTCGTGCTGTCCAAGGCGCTGCACTTCCTGCTGACCGTAGGTAGCGACGTGCAGGTGACGGCGCTGTCCGGCGACCGGTATTTCGGCTTCTTGATCAACCTGCTGCTGGTCTTCGGTGTCAGCTTCGAGTTCCCGCTGCTGATCGTGATGCTCAACTTCGTCGGTGTGCTGAGCTACGCACGACTACGGTCCTGGCGGCGCGGTCTGATCTTCGTGATGTTTGTGTTCGCAGCGGTTTTCACGCCGGGGTCCGACCCCTTCTCGATGACAGCCCTGGGACTGGCGCTGACGCTGCTGCTCGAATTGGCCATCCAGATCGCCCGGGTGCACGACAAGCGGAAAGCCAAACGCGAAGCGCTGACTGCCATCGCTGACGACGAAGCCTCGGTCGTCGACCCGCCGTCCGCGGTTGGGGCGCCGTCGAGCATCGCCGGACCCCATGACGACGTCACCTGACGGGCGCGCCGCCGGCGAATTAGCCCGGTTCGCTGCGGAACTCGCGTTCGGGCTCGATGGCTTTCAGCAGCAGGCCTGTGCGGCACTGGAAAGCGGCCACGGTGTTCTGGTGTGCGCGCCAACCGGCGCCGGGAAGACCGTCGTCGGCGAGTTCGCAGTGCACTTGGCACTGGCGGCGGGCGGCAAATGCTTCTACACCACGCCGCTGAAGGCGCTGAGCAACCAGAAGCACACCGACTTTGTCGCCCGTTACGGCAAAGACCAGATCGGGTTGCTCACCGGCGACCTGTCGGTCAACGCCAACGCGCCGGTTGTGGTGATGACCACCGAAGTGTTGCGCAATATGCTTTACGCTGATTCGCCTGTGCTGCAAGGACTTTCCTATGTCGTTATGGACGAGGTGCATTTCCTGGCCGACCGGATGCGCGGTGCGGTGTGGGAGGAGGTCATCCTGCATCTGCCGGACGAGGTGCGCCTGGTCAGCCTGTCGGCAACCGTGAGCAACGCCGAGGAGTTCGGTGGCTGGATCCAAACTGTGCGCGGCGACACGACGGTGGTGGTCGACGACCACCGGCCGGTGCCGCTGTGGCAGCACATGCTGGTGGGCAAGCGCATTTTCGACCTATTCGACTATGCCGCCGACGGTGCGGGTGACCAGCGCCAGCCGAGCGTCGACCCGAATCTGTTGCGCCACATCGCCCATCGCCGCGAAGCTGATCGGCTCTCGGACTGGCATGGCCCTCGCCGGCAGGCGGGAAGAGGAGGTCCAGGGCGTTCCGGCCGGCCGGGTTTCTACCGGCCGCCGTCGCGGCCGGACGTGATTGCGATGCTCGACTCCGAGGGCCTGCTGCCCGCGATCACCTTCGTGTTTTCCCGCGCCGGTTGCGACGCCGCGGTCGCGCAGTGCCTGCGGTCGTCATTGCGGCTGACCACCGAGGAGGACCGGGCGCAGATCGCCGAGGTGATCGAGCACCGCTGCGGCGATCTGCAGGATTCCGACTTGGCCGTGCTGGGCTACTACGAATGGCGGGAAGGGCTGCTGCGCGGGATCGCCGCCCACCACGCCGGATTGTTGCCGGTATTCCGGCACACGGTGGAGGAGCTGTTCACCGCCGGGCTGATCAAGGCGGTCTTCGCCACCGAAACCCTGGCGCTCGGCATCAACATGCCCGCCCGCACCGTCGTATTGGAACGGCTGGTGAAGTTCAACGGCGAACAGCACGTCCCGCTGACGCCGGGGGAGTACACGCAGCTCACCGGGCGAGCCGGCCGGCGCGGCATCGACGTCGAAGGCCACGCCGTGGTGCTCTGGCACCCGGGCGAAAGCACCAGCGAACCGACCGAGGTCGCCGGCCTGGCCTCCACCCGCACCTTTCCGCTGCGCAGCTCATTCGCCCCGTCGTACAACATGACGATCAATCTGGTGAATCGGGTAGGCCCCGAGGAGGCTCATCGGCTGTTGGAGCAGTCGTTTGCCCAGTATCAGGCCGACCGGTCGGTGGTGAGCCTGGTCCGCGGCGTGGAGCGCGGACAGCGGATGCTCGACGAGGTCGCAGGCGACCTGGGCGGAAGCGACGCGCCGATCCTGGAGTACGCCCGGCTGCGGGAACAGATCACCCAACACGAGCGGGCACAGGCGCGCGCGTCGCGACTGCAACGCCGGCAGGCGGCCAACGACGCGCTGGCAGCGCTGCGCCGCGGTGACATCATCACGATCACCCACGGCCGCCGCGGCGGCCTGGCCGTCGTGCTCGAAGCCGACCGTGACAGCGACGACCCGCGGCCGTTGGTGCTGACCGAAAACCGTTGGGCCGGGCGGATTTCGTCGGCCGACTATTCCGGCGCGTCGGCGCCGGTAGGCTCGATGACATTGCCCAAGCGGGTCGAACACCGGCAGCCCCGGGTCCGCCGCGATCTGGCTTCGGCGCTACGTTCGGCGGCTGCGGGCTTGTCCGTTGCGGGCGGTCGGCGCGGCGGAGGTAGCCGCGCCGAGAGGCCCGACCTCGATCCCGAGCTGGTGTCGCTGCGCGAGCAGATGCGTCGTCACCCAGTCCACCGCGAGCCCGGCCGGGAGGCCCAGATCCGGCTTGCCGAGCGCTATTTGCGCATCGAACGCGACAACGAAGCGCTGCAAAAGAAGGTGGCCGCGGCGACCAACTCGTTGGCTCGCACCTTCGACCGGATCGTCGGGTTGCTCACCGAGCGCGGGTTCATCCAGGCCACCGACGGTGACCCTACGGTGACCGACGACGGGCGGCTGCTGGCCCGGATTTACAGCGAGAGCGATCTTTTGGTGGCCGAATGCCTGCGCACCGGCGCCTGGACGGGTCTGCGAGACGCTGAGTTGGCCGCCGTGGTCTCGACGGTGGTCTACGAGACGCGGGGCGGGGATGGCCCCGGGCCGCCGCGAAACGCGGAGGTGTCGACCGCGCCGTTGCGGCAGGCGCTGCACCAGACGCGGCGGTTGTCGGCGGCGTTGCGGGCCGACGAGCAGCTGCACCGCATCGCGCTGAGTCGCGAGCCCGACGACGGTTTCGTCGCGGCCATTTACCGCTGGGCCAGCAATGGCGACCTGGTCGCCGCGTTGGCCGCCGCTGACTCGGAAGGCAGCGGTTCACCGCTGTCGCCGGGGGATTTCGTGCGCTGGTGCCGACAGGTGCTTGATTTGCTGGACCAGGTCCGCAACGCCGCCCCGCAGCCGGAGCTGCGGGCGACGGCGAAGCGTGCGATCGACGCAATTCGGCGCGGCGTCGTGGCAGTTGACGCCGGGTAGGCTGAGCCGGAGCTACGGTTGCATTTCGCGACCGATGCGAGGACTGCAATCAGGACCGAGAGGACAGACGCACGATGAGCGGACCGCAGGAGCCCGACCCGACGAAACCGTGGGAGCCGCCGCAGGGTGAAGGTCAGCAATCCGGCGAGGACCCGACCCGGCACGTGTCACCCTGGCAGCAGCCATCCGGCGAGCAGACGTGGCAGGCGCCGGGTGGGGAGCAACCGACATGGCATGCCCCCGCGTACACGCCCACCGAATACGGGCAGTACCAGCAGCCGCCCGCGCAGTACTACCCGCCGTCTCAGCCGTTCCCACAGCCCACCGGCTACCCGCAGCAGGACGCGTACGGCGCCCAGACCGCTCAATACGGCCAGCCCGGTCAGTACGCCCAGCCGGGGCAGTACGGGCAGCCTGGTCAGTACGGCCAGCCCGGTCAGTACGGTCAGCCGGGCCAGTACGGCCAGCCCGGTCAGCCGGGTCAGTACGGCCAGTACCCCGGGCCCTACGGCCAGCCCCCTGCGGGCGCCGGAACCACGCGGTCGCGAGCGGTCATCGGCACGGTGATCGGCGTCTTCGCCGCCGTCGTCGTCGCGGTCGTATTGGTGCTGGGCTTCTGGGCACCCGGGTTCTTCGTGACCACCAAGCTGGACATCAATAAGGCGCAGGCTGGTGTGGCGCAGATCCTCAGCGACGAAACCAACGGCTACGGGGCGAAGAACGTCAAAGACGTCAAGTGCAACCACGGCCAGAATCCGACGGTCAAGAAGGGCAGCAGCTTCGACTGCGACGTCAGCATCGACGGCACCAAGCGTCAGGTGACGGTGACCTTCCAGGACAACAAGGGCACCTACGAGGTCGGCCGGCCAAAGTAGCCCGCAGCCGCAGCTTTACGTCACGACGCGGGCAGCGCGTCGAGCGCCTTCTGTAGCCGCGCGATCGGTGACCCGACCCCGAGCCGGGCCGCCAGCTCCGCGGTACGCGTCGGGTCGGCCGCCACCAGCGGGACGGCGTCGGTCGGGGTCGACAGCGTGACCGGCGCGTCGGTGGCCACCCGCACCACCGGGCCGGCGACTTCGATGTAGTCGGCGGCGTTGCGTAGCTTGGCCCTAACACCCTTGGACAGCGACGATTTGGGGTCGTCGACGGCCGCCAAAATCCCCGCGAGAGAGCCGTGCTGCGCCAGTAGCGTTGCGGCGGTCTTCTCGCCGATTCCGGGTACACCCGGCAGCCCGTCGGAGGGGTCGCCGCGCAGCAGCGCCAGCTCGGCGTAGCCGACGCCGGCCCGATCGGCGGGCACGCCGTAGCGCTCGGCCACCTCGCGGGGACCCATCATCGTGGCGTTGGTCAGGCCACGTCCGAGATAGAGCACCCGAACGGGCACCGGATCGTCGCCGACCACCTGTAGCAGGTCGCGGTCGCCGCTGACCACGACGACCGGGTCACGTCGTTCTCGAGCGGCCAGCGTGCCGATCACGTCATCGGCTTCGAACCCCGCCGCGCCGCCCGTGCAGAAGCCGAACGCGTCGAGGATCTCCTCGATCATTTCCACCTGCGGAGACAACTCGTCGGGCACTTCCTCGACATCGGGTTGCCCGTCGGGGTGTTCTTCCTCGACGCGATGCGCCTTGTATGACGGGATGCGGTCCACCCGGAATTGCGGGCGCCAGTCCAGGTCCAGGCACACCACCAAGCGGCCGGGCCGCTGTTTGGTGATCAGCATGACCACGGAGTCCAAGAAGCCGCGGACCGCGTTCACCGGCCGGCCGTCCGGGGATGTGATCGACGACGGGACGCCGAAGTAGGAGCGAAACCACATGCTGGCGCCGTCGAGCAGCAGCAGCGGTGCGGACATGCCCGCCATCCTGCCAGTCGCGATCCGGCTAGCCTGACTGCCATGGGTTCTCACCGATTCGATGCCGACGTCTACCGCCGCCGGATCGCGGCGGCGACCGCCGCTACCGCCGACGCCGGCCTGGCTGGTCTGGTGATCACCCCCGGCTATGACTTGCGATATCTGCTTGGCTCGCGCGCGCAGACGTTCGAGCGGCTCACCGCGCTGGTGCTGCCGGTCTCTGGTGATCCGACCGTGGTGGTGCCTCGACTGGAGCTGGCGTCGCTGAAAGAATCCGCTGTTGCGGATCTGGGCCTGGCGGTGCGGGATTGGGTCGACGGCGACGACCCGTACCAGCTTGTTGCGGAGGCCTTAACGGGCTTAGCCGGCCGGCCCGCCGCGACCGCGGTCACCGATTCGATGCCGGCGCTGCACCTGTTGCCGCTGGCCGATTTGCTCGGTGTGCAGCCGGTGCTGGCCACCGGCGTGCTACGGGGGCTGCGGATGGTCAAGGACGCCTCCGAGATCGACGCGCTGCGCAAGGCCGGCGCGGCCATCGACCGGGTGCATTCCCGCGTGCCGGACTTCCTGGTGCCCGGTCGCAGCGAAGCAGACGTCGCGGCCGATATCGCCGCAGCCATTGTCGCCGAGGGGCATTCAGAGGTGGCATTCGTCATCGTCGGTTCCGGTCCGCATGGTGCCGACCCGCATCACAGCTACTCGGATCGAGAACTTCGTGTCGGCGACATCGTCGTCGTCGACATCGGCGGCGCCTACGAGCCCGGATATAACTCTGACTCGACCCGCACTTACAGCATCGGTGAGCCCAGCGCCGAAGTGGCGCAGCAGTATTCAGTGCTGCAGCGGGCGCAACAGGCGGCCGTCGAGGCGGTACGTCCCGGGGTGACCGCCGAAGAGGTCGACGCCGCCGCCCGCGACGTGCTGGCCGAGGCCGGGCTCGCCGAATGTTTCGTGCACCGCACCGGGCACGGCATCGGGTTGTCGGTGCACGAAGAGCCGTACATCGTCGCGGGCAATGATTTACCGCTGCAGGCGGGCATGGCGTTTTCCGTCGAGCCCGGAATCTATTTCCCCGGACGGTGGGGCGCGCGTATCGAAGACATCGTCGTGGTCGGCGAAGACGGCGCCCTGCCGGTCAACCACCGTCCGCACAAGCTGATCGTCGTCCCGACCTAAGCTTCGCGTATTAGGCTCGTGCGATGACCGATCACGACCGCGCTGCCGCCCGCCGAGAAATAGCCGACGCCCTGCTCAACGCGTTGGAACGTCGACATGAAGTGCTCGACCTGATCGTGGAGGCCGACGACCGGCCCGCTGCGGTCGACGGCATCGTCGCGTTGCTCGGCACCTCGCGCCTGGGCGCTGAGGCGGTGATCGGCATGTCGTTCGATCAGGTGACCAAGGACTCGCGCAAGAAGATCGCCGCCGAGCTCGAAGACCTGAACAACCTCTTGACTTTTACCTTCAAAGACCGGCCGGCCAGCTCCGGGGATTCCCTGGTGCTCCGCCCGTTTTCCGGGCCGTCCGACCGCGATATTTTCGCCGCACGCACCGAGGACATTGGCGCCAAGGGCGATGGGTCCGGCGGTCCTGCGGGTGGTCTCGACGATGAGATCCGCTCGGCGCAGCAGCGGTTCGACGCCGAAGAGGCCGCATGGTTCGTTGCGGTCGACGGTGACGAGAAGGTCGGCATGGTCTTCGGTGAGCTCGAAGGCCAAGAGGTGCACGTGCGGATCTGGATCCATCCCGACTACCGGCATCGCGGTTACGGCACCGCCGCACTGGCCAAATCCCGACCGGAGCTGGCGGCCTACTTCCCGGCTGTGCCGCTGGTGATTCGGGCGCCCGGCGCCACCCTCGTCTAGCGAGCTAGTCCGCTTTCCGCGCCAGCAGATCCGAAGATCCCAGCACCCGCTCTATTTCCACCTCGATGACCACACGTCGCGGGTTGGGCCGCGGCGTGCGGTAACGCTGGGCATAGCGCAGCTCGGCGTCACGGACGGCGTCAACCTCGCCGTTCACGCTGGCCCGTCCCTCCAGCGACAGCCAGCGCGCCCCGTCGACCTGACTTAGCACCGCGACCCTGCCGCGCTCGGCGTTGACTGCCTTCTGCGAGCCGCCGGTGGTGATCACTCGCGCGATGTGCGTTTTGGGGTCGAATGTGAAACCCACCGCCACTACGTGCGGCGAATTGTCGGGGCGCAGTGTGGTCAGCATCGCGAGATGGCGCTCCGTGAGAAACGCCAGTGCGTCGTTGGTCAGCCGGGCGGTGGAGTTCGCCATCATCGCTCACGCTAGCGCAGGTGATAATCGCAGCCGTGGATGACACGGGGGCTGCGACGGTGCTGATCCTCGGCGGCCGCAGCGAGATCGGTATCGAACTCGCGCGCCGCCTGGCTGGCGGGGCGACGGTGATACTGGCGGCACGCAAGGCCGACCAGCTCGCCGAGCAGGTCGCCGCCCTGGTCGCCGCTGGTGCGACGGCCGTGCACACCCGTGAGTTCGACGCCGACGACCTGGACTCGCACGGCCCGCTCGTCGCGTCGGTGCTCGCCGACCACGGCCGGATCGACACCGCGGTGCTGGCCTTCGGGATACTCGGCGACCAGGCCCGCGCCGAGGCCGACGCCGCGCACGCGGTGGCCGTCGTGCACACCGACTACGTCGCGCAGGTCAGCATGCTCACTCATCTTGCGACAGCCATGCGGCAGGCCGGGCGCGGATCACTGGTGGTGTTCTCCTCGGTGGCCGGGGTGCGGGTACGTCGGGCCAACTACGTGTACGGCTCGGCGAAGGCGGGCCTCGACGGCTTCGCCGGCGGGCTGGCCGACGCGCTGCACGGCACCGGGGTGCGATTGCTGATCGCCCGCCCGGGATTCGTCATCGGGCGAATGACACAGGGCATGGCGCCCGCCCCGTTATCCTGCACGCCTGAGCAGGTGGCCGCCGCCACCGCCCGAGCACTGGCGAAAGGACGGCGCACCGTCTGGATCCCGTGGGTGCTGCGGCCGATGTTCTTCGCGATGCGGCTGTTGCCGCAATTTGTTTGGCGCAAGATGCCGCGATGACGGTCCACGCCGGCCCGGTTACGGCACCAACGGCAGACGCCACGCCGGCGTCCCGGGCTCGAGAAACCAGAGCCGTGTCATTGTCAGCCGCAGGATCCGTACTGCGCCGGTGATCAGGATCACGGCGAGCGGGAGGTTGCCAAGAGCGGCGGTCAACACCGACACCCAAAATTGACGCGGCCCAGCGGTCAAAATGTCGAACCAGGCATCACAGATCAGCAGAATCCCCGTCGTGAACCCGAAGAGCACCACCAGCTGTCGGCGCAGCCAGCCCAGCACTGCGGTAGTGGCCATGAACGCGATGAGCACACTGTCAAAACCGATCCATGTCGCCGGCCAGTTATGGGCGACGTAGTTCGCGGGCAGTGTGAAGCCGAGGTAGACCGTCCACGGGATCAACCCGATGATGCCGCCCACCATCAAGGTCAACCGGTTCCGCCGCATCCGCCTCGCGAGTGGTGGTGGAAACACTTCGTCACGTGGACGCTCTAGCCGCTGAATCAAGTCCCGGCGTTCACCCGGTGACATCGCCGCGATGCGGGCATCCGACAGCTCGCCATCGCCGTAGCCAGTCATGGCTGTTAAGTATCCGCGCCTTCGCGAACATCTTGACGATTCAGCAGGGAACCCTGACCGTGTTAAACCGGCAGACCTCGTTGGGCACGTTCGGCGGAGGCGACGCCATCATCGCCATTCCCTGCATCAGCATCTGCGGCACCTCCGGCGGCAACACCACCCCCGGCGGCAACGGTGGCAGCGGCAGCCCTCCGGGCAGCACCAACGCCCCCGGTGGCAATACCGCCCCGGGCGCCAACACGATCCCAGGCGGCGGCGCCGGCAAGTCGCTGGCCTGGTCTACCAGGCGCACTGACCCCGATGCGACCGAGGATTCGCCGGTACTGAGCGATGCAGCCTGGAAGAGCGCGAGCATCGCGATGGCCGCGGCCCCAGCGGAAATCACCTGTCCCGCACGGCGACGTCGACACCGACAGTCGGCTGAATTGAGTTCATCCGGCTGACGGTCGACCGGCGTTGTCATCCCTACACGTTGCGTGTTGTTGTTAGCCGCAGGCTGGGCGCCCATTACCGATCTGCTGTGAGGTGACGGAACAGCGTTCCGGTCGAGCCGACGCTCGTCAACTACGAACGCAGGAGGTATCTGATGGCCCGCGAATCTCTCGCCGTAACCGCACGTTTTCTTCCGGCGTGCCGTCGTGCTACCGACGCGCTGAACAACCTCGGCTGGCTGCCGAACTTGTTGCTGCGGCTCACTATTGGGTTCATGTTCTTTAGCGGCGCGGTGGTCAAGCTCGGTGATCTTGGCAAATTCACGGCGATGTTTGTCAGTCTGGGTATTCCCGCTGCGCAGGTGGTCGCCCCGGTTACGGCGGTGGTGGAACTTGTTGGTGGTGCGGCGTTGATGCTGGGCTTTGGTACCCGTTTGGTGTCCCTGGTATTGGCCGGGGATATGGTCGGCGCGTTGATCACGGACATCGGCCCGAATCTGGCGCAGAAGTATCCGGCTCTGTGGGACTTCTTCAGCAACTTGTTTTATGCCCCGGAGTGGCTGCTGGTAGGGCTGCTGCTGTGGCTGCTGTGTGTTGGAGCCGGCAAGGCCAGCTTGGACGCGGTGGTCGGTCGACGTTTGGCGGTGGAAACCACCGGGGACTGACGTGCACTTGTGGTATCGCCTGCGGGAAATGTCGGTCGAACTGAATCAGCTTTAAGGGACCCGTGTCCAGGGTTGACAGTTCTGCGACTCGAAGGCCTTAACCGATGTGTTGATGTTCGCGTACATCGGCCCGATCGATGTATTCGCCTGGAGTACATGGTCCTTGGCCGCATCAGGTGTGCTGTAGGTAAACCACGAGCACATTGAGCTCTGGGTCGGCACATTGTTTATCCAAACGCCAAAGGCCGACCCCGACCCGCCCGTGTGGTACAGGCCCGGTGCGATGTCGGTTCCGACTTGAAAGACACCGTTCCCGGGGATCGGGTCCATCGGATCGGCAACGGCCGGCGGCGCGAGCGCGACCGCTGCCTGGGATACGACAAACACGGCCGATACCCGAAGTAGTGGGGGCATTTGTCTTCCCGTGTCCATGCCGGGTCCCTTTCGCCGTTGTCAGCCCGCAGCTTAAGGCCGGATGCTTGCAGGATTCTTAATGCTTGCGTTTGCTTGGCTGGTCCGGGTAGGTCCGCCCAATAGCGGGTCGAGTGGGTTAAGAGAGACCATCACGGACAGTCACGACTACGCCGATCAGGCCGCCGCCCTTGACCCAAAGCTGGTAGTGACGGTGTCTACCGATCGATACTTGACCGTGCCACGCCATATCCAACTGAGGGGATCCCATGCGACCTGACATTGTTCCTGGAGCGATCTTTCCCGACTATGAGCTTTCCGACCATACTGCGAAACGGAGGAAGCTCTCCGAATTGCAAGGGCAACATCCCATGTTCTCGTCCTCAGCCGTGGAGGGTATTGCCCTAAAGACCGACGGCAGGCGGAAGGGCTTGTGCAACTCCATCGGGAACTCGAAGTTGCCTATTGCCGGCTCGTGACGATTAGCACCGACAATATTACGGAGACGAATGAATATCGCACCGGAGTGGGCGCCCATTGGCCGTTCCTCTCCCATTCGGGGCGCAAAGTCCAAAAGGACCTCGACATCGCCGAGTACACGGATCCAGCCCACAATCCAATGATTCCCCACGTGATTGTCCTCGAGCCCGGTCTGGTCATTTATAAGATCTACAACGGCTACTGGTTCTTTGGCAGGCCGACTGTGGAAGAACTCCGGCAAGACCTGCGCGCTGTTCTCAAGAAATGCAGGCCGGACTGGGACATTACTACGCCCGAACTCAAACCGGCATGGAAGGAAGGCCGAAAGGAACTCTTCTATCCCTACGGCAAAACGTACGTTCAGACTATTGGCGAACAAGATTAGACGGGTTCCAGGTGATCCGGGCCGTCAGCGGCGAGTTCCAAGGGAGGCCGCCGACACGAGCTGCCGTCGTGGCCGCGAAGTGCTGCAGACGGTGATGACACCGATTAGAGAAAGTACCGTCTAACAGGCGCAGGGCGGATCTTCGCCCTGTAACTCAGGGCCAAACAGCCCTTGGGCGAGGACCACGTACTGGACGAGAATAAAGCGGGTGGTCCGAGATCAAACAAACGACCCGTAACAGAGGGAACGAGAATGAACCGCTTCGACATCACGCAGACCAACGCCGCGGTGGAGCGATTGATTGAGACGACGAAGAACCCACGCCACCTCTATCTGCTGCACGCTTACAACCGTCACCGCTACCTTGAGATGGCGGGCCGTTACGAGGAGATCTTCGCGCCTGAAATGACGGTCGCACACCCCGTCTACCACTTCAACGTGCTCGGTGTGGCCAATACGTGGGACGGGGCCGAGGCAGTCAAGGAGGTCTACCGCGAGTGGAGCCGCACGGGCCAGTGCGTGTTCTACACAGGCGGCGACGAGAAGCTTGCGGTCAGCGACGCCATGATCGCCTCGACGGTGACGATCTACCAGCAGACTCCGGGGGCCGTCCTCGCCGCCGGCGGCGTGCCCGTGGACCCCGACACTACCTACTTGACGAAGACTGCCACGCACATGATCTGGCCGTACGACGACCGGGGCCGCTTGACCGGTGAGGACGTGTGGGACTACGACGACTCGGTCCGCGAGTTCATCCCGCTTGACCCGATCGATGTCCTCACCGTCGAGCAATCCAGCAAGTTGCTCGCGCCACTCATCAAGCCACTTCCGACCCACAACCCGTTCACTGCGTAACGCAGGGCTTTGCGGCCGGACTGTATCTCACAAGAATTTCCGTGCCGGCGGGGAGTTGCTTGCCGCGCCAGGCCCAGAAGTTTTCAGCAAATGACGATTGCGGCAGTAGCACTTCAACCAGGAGGCGCTGACGGGTCGTATTGGCAGGCGTTCGCGATTTCCTGCCCGGCTGTTTCCCGGGGTGGGACCATTTGCTGATGGACCAGGACGACCCCGAGAAACGCGTCGCATGCTGAAGCTGGCGGCCGGGTCGAGCCCCGAAACCGTGCTGCCGTTCACCGGCCTCGACCGACGCGGCGGCGATGAGGGTGACAATTGAGTGTCGAGGATTCCGAGTGCGATGCATGAAGCGAATGACGACCATGCTCTTGATGATCGGTTACAAGAACTCGTCGACGCCGAGGCGGATAAGAAGGCCGGGAGATCCCTCTCCGATCCGACTCTGGCGTCGATGAGTCTGGATCAGCTTCAGCGCGAGATTCGCACTGTGTCGAGGGCACTGGCCAAAGCTTGGGGCGAGGATGCCGCGGAAGGAGACGCGCTAGCGAATGCTTTGCGAGAGGAAGCCCGGCTTGCAGCCTCATTAAACAAGCCAAAGAATTATGTTGTAGGCCGCGACGTCGAAATTAAAGGAGACCTTCACAGGCAAGCTTGGGGGGCCTGGGGTGCTGCGGGATTCTTTCTGCTAGGAACGGTGGTGTCGATCCTTAACCGGGAATGGCTGGTCGCAGCGGTACTAGCAGTAGGCGTGCTCCTGTGGTTTCTACGCGGCCGGGCAGGGATCACGCATCTTCGGGTTGAGCCCTCGGGCCGAATCTTAGTTGGTCACGGTGCAGGCTGGGAACCAGTCGACTTTGCACAGTATTCTTACGCTCGCGCGATCTATTCGGGGGGGCCAATCTTCGCTGTGCCATCCATGGTTATCGTTCAGCGTCGGCCCATCTACCGCGGTGTGACGGCCACAATGTGCTGTCTGTTTCCGTATCAGAATCGGACCCGGCTGGTGTTCTTTATCAACTCTTGCTGGCGCGACGAAGCTGGGCATTTGATCGCCGCGGGCGCGATGGATGGTTTGTTAAAGAAGGCCTGCAAGAAGGCAGGTTATCGGATTGAACGTATTAAATGGGGGATTACAGGCTCATCGCAATGAATCGTGGTAGCGGCTGGTCGACACGGTTGGCTGGCTGAGTCTGGGAACGGGCCTGGGGCCTCATGATTCGTGGTGTTACGGACACGAATGAAAGGCCCCAGGTGATGGACAACAGTAGTGCGACGGTGATGCTCGGGCTGGAAGGCATGGCCGTGCTGGCCGTATCTGAGCGCGATGGCGAGTTGGAGTACGCGATCGAGACCACGGCATCGACCGGTTGGTGCCCGGTGTGCGGGGCGGCGGCCAGGTTGCATGGTCGGCGGCCGACGTGGGTGCGGGATCTGCCGGCCGGGGATCATCCGGTGACGTTGGTGTGGGTCAAACGGATCTGGCGCTGCACCCACGTGGAGTGCGAGCAACAGACTTGGACTGAAGCCCATCCGCAGATCAGGGCGCGGGCGTCGTGGAGCGAGCGTGCGCGTAAGCAGGCGTGTCGACGGGTGGGCCGTGATGGGCATTCGGTGGCTGCGGTGGCCCGCGATGTCGGGGTCGGCTGGGCCACCGTGATGGCCGCCGTTGTCGACTACGGCACCCCGTTGATCGAGCGCCCCGACCGCATCGAACAGGTGGCCGCGGTCGGGGTGGATGAGACGGCGTTCCTGCGTGCCCGACCCGGGCGCTCGACAGTGTTCGCCACCGGCATCGTCGACTTGCACCGCGGGAAGCTCATCGACATCATCCCCGGGCGAAGCCGGAAAGTGTTGGCCGACTGGCTCATTAACCAACCCGCCGAATGGGCTGCCGGCATCCACGTGGCCGCCCTGGATCCGTTCCGCGGCTACGGCGCCGCCCTGTCGGCCGGCCTGCCGCACGCCGTGCGGGTCCTGGATGCCTTCCACGTCGTGCGGCTGGGGTTCGCCGCCGTCGACGATGTACGCCGCCGCGTCCAACAACACACCTACGGGCATCGCGGCCGCCGCGACGATCCGCTCTACGGGATCCGCCGGGTGCTGCGCCGCGGTGCCGAGCACCTCACCACCACCGGCTGGGCGCGCCTTTTGGTCGGCATCGAGGCCGGCGATCATGACGGCCAGGTCGCCGCCGCCTGGGTCGCCGCCCAGGAACTACGCGCAATCTATGGCTGCCGCGACCGCGACCAGGCCGCCGCCCGCCTCTACGACTGGACCGTGACATGCATCGACTCCCACGTGCCCGAGCTGCGTCGGCTGGCCCGCACCATCACCACCTGGCGGGCTGAATTCCTGGCCTACTTTCACACCGGCCGGATCAGCAACGGGCCCACCGAAGCCGTCAACCTGCTGATCAAGAAGATCCTGCGCGTCGGCCATGGATTCAGAAACTTCCACAACTACCGGTTGCGCTTACTACTGCACTGCGGAATCACCTGGCAACATCACACCCCGACACCACTAAGAGGCCGCCTACCACGCTTGGCTGCGTAGAGCCAGAAAAGCAATTAAAGACGCGATAAACGATCAGATGGCCGACGACGTCGCCGACCAGACCAAACGAAACGCCAGAAGAGCCCTCCTCGACCCGGGCAAACCGAATATCACGGAAGAATTCACAAAAGGCTTAGTCGAAGGGGTCGAAAGAGGATGATGCCCGAAAAGCTGCTGACCACCAGGGACGTCGCTGCGCGGTTCGGCGTGCATCCCGCCCAAATCCGCCGTCGGGTGACCAAGGGAATCCTGACGCCCACTCTCACCACTCCCGGCGACCACCACCGATTCGCCGAGACCGACATCGACCAATTCCAGTGCCGACAGAAAGGCGTCCAGTGACCACGACCGGCGAAACCTCCACCGAGAAATCGCTATACGGGCTGCTCGGCGGCATCACCGCCGCCATCATCATCGGCTGGATCGCAGGCGAGGCCGGGCTGCCCCCAGCAGCCCAAGGCACCTTGGCCTCCACTGGCCTCGCCCTGCCGGCCGCCCTCGACTATCACCGCAAAGCTCGCGGCCAAAACACCAAAGCCGACGCCGCGGCGCTGCGCCAAGGCATCCTCGCGCGGCCGTCAGGACTGGTGGCCGGGTTGCTTGCGGCCGCGATCCTGGCCGTCGACAGCGCCGGTGGTGCGTTCCTCGGCGTCTCCCAAGGCCCCGTCGCGTTCATAATGGTCATCCTCGGCGTCGTCGTAGCCTTCATCGCCAGCCACGCCTCGCACTACTTCCGCGATCGCCCTTACCGGTGGACCGCTGAAGCGGTCGGCATCGCTGCCGTGCTGCGCCTGGTGATCGTCGCCCTGCTGTGGCACCACCTCACGGTGAACGTCGAAGACGCCCCGACCTTCGGCGAGGTCATCCCCGACGTGCTGATCGGCTTCGCGATCTACCTGCCGTTCGCGTTGGCGGGCACCTACATCGGCCGCCGCAACCACGACAGATTCATCGCGAAGAAACTCGCCCAGGCCGAAGCCAAAGCCAAGCACACCGCCACCTACACCGCGTCATTTACCGCCACCACGCCGCAAGGACCGCCCGCAGGCTGGTACAACGACCCCGACGGACTGCTCAACATCGAACGCTACTGGGACGGCACGGCATGGACCGACCAGCGCAGAAACGCCGCTAGCTCCTCGCCGTAATTAACTCGTCGCCGCCGATGTCACCGCCACCACACGGTGTACAGCGAGGCCGTCACCGTGACGGTGAACGTGTACTGCTCGCCTTCCAGCCAAGTACACCACCAAAAGCCGCACGTTGCCGTGGGCAGCCGCAGTCATCGGGGGCGCCGGGCACCGAAACACGAAGCGTGGCCCCACGGAATCCTCTGTACGGATTCATATCCGGCTCTGCAATCGCACCGCGTAGGTAGTCGCCTTCGAAACCGACGCGAGCGGCGCCGGTAAGCCGCCGGGCAGCGATCCGCCGGCGTTGGGCGCAGAATCTGGCTGTGTTTGCGCGGTCCCGCCTGACGATCACTCCGTGACATGCCGAAGGCCGCGAGCTACACCGAGGGCATCAGCTTGATCCAGCGCCGGACCCCATTGTCGCCGCCGAGGCTCGGCAACTCTCCGATCAGGTTGTCGCACATCGCAGCCAGCAGAAAAGGCGGGCTACGACGGCAGCTCGTTTGGCCCCATATTGGCCCCATTTTCAAGTCCGAATCACCGATGAAGGCTTCGTAGAAACAGTGAAAAATAGCCTCTGAGCTGCGTAAACGACCTGGTGGCCAGGGCCGGGATCGAACCGGCGACCTTCCGCTTTTCAGGCGGACGCTCATACCGACTGAGCTACCTGGCCGGAAGGCATCGTGTGCCTCGACGGCGACCCTGACGGGACTCGAACCCGCGACCTCCGCCGTGACAGGGCGGCGCGCTAACCAACTGCGCCACAGGGCCTTGCTGCTGCTTCGCGTTTACCGCGTTGCGTACCCCCTACGGGATTCGAACCCGCGCTACCGCCTTGAAAGGGCGGCGTCCTAGGCCGCTAGACGAAGGGGGCCAGAACCGAATCTCTCCGAGGTACTCGCAACATGGAAACGTTGGGAGCCAAGCTAGCTTAGGTCACCATCGGCCCAATCCTCAAACGAGCACCGTTCGGCAACCAGTTATCCTGTGCACCGCGCCCCTATAGCTCAGTTGGTAGAGCTACGGACTTTTAATCCGCAGGTCCTAGGTTCGAGTCCTAGTGGGGGCACCAAGAGTGTCTGCACGCGTGCCTGGCAGATGCAGTTCGATGACCTCGCTCAGGTGACGTCCGACATCGTCGAGCGCGTCAGTTGATCCGCTGGCGAGCGCGAGGATGACTGCGCCCTCAATTGCGGCGATTACCAAGGTCGCCAGCGAGCGAGCTTTATCCGGGTCGGCACCAGAGCCGACCAACCGCTCCGCGAGGGCACTGTGCCAGTCGTCAACGGCCTCAGCGGCTGCCTGGGCAGCTGCTGGTGCTTCCGAACGGCCGAGGATCGCGGCAACGATCGGACAGCCGGCTTCCATCTCCGTTGCGTGTAGCTGCGTTTTCCACTGGTCGATGAAGGTCCGGACGGCCTGGATCGGGTCGCCTCCGTCATCGGCCGACCTGATCACTGCGCTCAGCGCCTCCCCGGCAATCCGGGTGGCTTCGGTCACGAGTTCTGCTTTGCCGCCAGGGAAATTCAAGTAGACGGTTCTTCGTGCGACACCGCTGTCCTCCAGCAGGGCATTGAGACCGGCTCCGGCGACACCT
>JAFAID010000351.1 GCA_019236925.1 Mycobacterium sp.
GCAGCACGACGATCTCCTTTTCGACCGGCGACAGCCGAGTCCTTCCAAGAAGTTGCGACAGGAAGATCGTGTGCGCAGGAAAAAGTCTGCCCAGGCGGGCCAGCGTCAGCAACACGGTGAAGTTACTTTTCTGGCCCGTGCGTCGGCGGGTCAGCCACAGTAGCGCGCGGGCCACCAGGCCTAACGACGCCGGTGGCGCGGGTAGCACTCGCGGCGTGGGCATCAATGTCCACTCACCGGCAGGGAGCACCAACGCTTCATTGCTCATCTTGGCCGTCCTTTTTCGAGTCGGGGCCTTGCACTCCGGTAACTTACACTATAAGTTAACTGTACTTACAGCATAAGTCTGTCGTGAGCAGGCGGCGGTACCGGGAGGCGTGATGGCGGCTAGGATGACCAGACGCCGACCGTTAAGCAGGTCGGAGATCGTGCGCTGCGCATTGGATCTGGCCGAGCGCGATGGGCTGGAGAAACTGTCACTGCACAAGATCGCCGCGGCCGTGGGCGTCAAGACGATGTCGCTGTATAACCATGTCGCGGACAAGTCCGATGTGCTGGACGCGATGTCTGATCAGATCCTCGCCGAGATGGACATTCCCGACGTCGATGCACTGACTTGGGAAAACGGGATATTCGAACTGTCGTCGGCGTTTCGGGCTGCGGCCATTCGCTATCCGCAGTCGGCTCCCTTGGTGTTGGTGCGCCGGCTCAACGCCCCGTCGGTGCTGCCTGTGGTGGACGCCGCCCTGCGCACCCTGCACCGCGCCGGGCTCGACCCTGCCGCAGCTGTGCACGCGCTGCGGACCCTGATCGCGTTCCTGGTCGGATCGCTGCTGCGTGAGACAGGAACCGGATTCGCGATGAGCATGACGGCCACGACGGTCATCGCCACCCCGGAAGCCCACCTGCTGGCGGTGGGGCTGCCGTCGGTGGCCGAGTCGGCGGCCGAACTGGCGGTCTGCGATCACGATGCCGAGTTCCGGTTCGGCCTGGGCCTTTTCGTGGAGTCGCTGCGCGCCCGTATCCCCACCCATCACGTCACGCAACGGAGTCGGTCATGAGCATCACCGTAAGCATTCTTCAAACCGGCACCATCAGAATCCGGCCAAGCCACCGCACCCAAACCATCGACCGGCCCGTGCTGCTGCGCCGGCTACGGGTGCTCACCGACCGGCGCTGGACCCCACCGCTGCCGATCAATACCTACCTCGTCGAGCACCCCGAGGGACGTATCCTGGTCGACTCCGGCGAGTGCCCACGAGCCTCTCACCCCGGCTACTTCCCGAAGTGGCAGCCGTTCTTTCGTCTCGCCGTCGACATCCACGTCCGACCCGACCAGGGCATCGGTGCCCGCCTCGCCGCGCGTGGGCTGACCCCGGAGGACCTGAAAGCCGTCGTGCTGACTCATCTTCACCACGACCACGGCGACGGGCTGTGCGACCTCGACGGGGCGCCCATCTATGTCAGCGGGGAACACTGGGATGCGTTTCGCCACCACATCCCAGCCTCCGCCGAGGGAGCTGTGCCCAAACAATGGCCCAACCACTTCGCGCCCCGCATCCTCGAGGCCACCGGTGCGGGCATCGGCCCGTTCCCGCGCAGCTATCCACTGACCACCGACGGCAAAGTCGTTGCCGTCGACACCCCCGGACATGTCCCCGGGCACCTGTCGGTCATCGTCTTTAGTGACGACGTCGCCTACTTCCTTGCCGGCGACGCTACCTATGACCAGGCCCTACTGGATGCCGAACTGACCGATGGGGTCAACAACAAACCCAAACAAGCCATCGAATCGGTGCGCCACATCAAAGAATTCGCCCGCCAGTACCCGACCGTGCTGCTTCCCGCCCACGATCTGGGCGCCGCGCAACGCCTGGCTGCCAACGAGATCTTCCAACCGTCGCCTTCGCGGTGCTGAGATGTCGTTCCTTGACCCGCGCGCCCCGCTGACCGAGTACGAAGGAATAGCCAGCTGGTACCCGGTGTTCAGAATTGCCGACGATAACTCGCCGACCCAGTGAGCGTTGGTTTGTCGGCCCTAATCTTTGGAGAGGCACATCGATGAGGGACTTTCCCGCCGACTTCTTGTGGGGCAGCTCGACGGGTGCCCATCAGGTTGAAGGAGGAAACACCAACAACGACTGGTGGCAGTGGGAGCACACCCCTGGGAGCCCGGCCGTCGAGTCGTCCGGAGACGGCGTCGATCATTGGCACAGATTTGAAGCCGATTTCGGCCTATTGTCGGCCCTTGGCCAAAATGCCCACCGGTTCTCTATGGAGTGGTCGAGAATCGAACCGGCCGAAGGGGAATTCTCCAGCGCCGCGCTCGACCACTACGCAAAGGTTCTGGAAAGCCTTGCCCGCCAGGGAATGACCGCCTTCGCGACGCTCTACCACTTGACGCTGCCACAGTGGTTCGCCGCGCGGGGAGGGTGGCTGGCGACCGACGCACTGGACATCTTCGGCCGCTACGTGCAGAAAGTGGCGACAACGCTGGGCGACCGTATCCCGTACGCGTGCACCATCAATGAGCCGCAGTTAGTCGCGTTAGCAAGTTATGCCGTGGGAAACTTTCCACCCGGACACCGCAGCCTGGACGAGGCCGCGCGGGTGAATGCCGTGCTTGCGGAGGCGCATCGCTTTGCGAC
>JAFAID010000365.1 GCA_019236925.1 Mycobacterium sp.
GTAGGTCAAAATGATCTTGCAGCCACCGGAGTGGCCGAGGATCGTCACGTCGTTGAGGTCGAGTGCGCGGAGAAATCCGTCGAGGTCCTTGGCCAACGTGTGGTAGTTGTAGCCGCGCTCTGGTTTGTCCGACTCGCCATGACCACGGGGATCGAGAGCAATCACCCGGAACTCGTCGCACAGTCCCTCAAGCTGATACTTGTACAGCGACGCGGCATGACCTAGTCCGGGCAACATCACCAGCACCCGGCCCGCACCGGCCTCCCAGTAGCGCAAGGTCACCCCCGGTGCGACCTCGACGCCCTTTAATTCAGCCCGCAATGAGAACGGTGTGCTCACCACAGGTCAACAGCACAGGGCGGGCGAGCTGGCCTGTAAGCCGGATTCTGTTCCGCGTTACCAGGTAACGCGGCGGCGACCATCCATCTGGACACACCGTCACCGGGTGCCTCGAGCGGCCTACCCGCAGGCTCGGGCGAGCAACCCTCTGGCGCCTGCGCGACCGCACCGTGGTGCGGTCTTCTTGGCCTTGCTTCGGGTGGGGTTTGCCGAGCCATTCCGGTCACCCGGAATGCTGGTGCGCTCTTACCGCACCGTTTCACCCTTGCTACCAGGTAGCGGTCTATTTTCTGTGGCACTTTCCCGCGAGTCACCTCGGATTGCCGTTAGCAATCACCCTGCTCTGTGAAGTCCGGACTTTCCTCGACTCACCACTGAACCAGTGCGAGCCGCGGCCGCCCAGCCAACTCGTCCGCGCTAATACCGTACTCGCTGCGCAATGCAGGGGCCAGCGACCTGCTAAGCGGCGTGTAAGTCCGAGATTGCTATCCCGACGGCGATTTCCATCTCACTGATTTCCATCCGCACCGGCGCCATCGGCAGCGGAGGTGCTCCCGAGCGATACCGCGCACCCGTCGGGGTAATGAATTCCGCTTTGTGTCTATATGTTTCATCAATACTCGGTTCGACACTCCAGCCGGCGGCGTCTTTGACGTAATTGCATCGCTCGCATAAGCCGAGCCCGTTACTCGCAGTGGTCGGACCACCCCCGGCCCACGGGCGTGCATGGTCACGGTGGCGGATCGGCGCATCGCAGTAGGGCGTGCGGCAGCGCTGATCCCGTAGCCCGATAAAGGCGGCCAACCCCCGGGGAAACAACCGGGCCCGTGACTCCATCGCCACCAATCCCCCGGCTCCCGGACGAGCGTAGAGCCGGCGCAGCGTGGCCCGCGACCGCGCATCGGTAACAGCGCCCGAGACCAATCCGCGGGCGACGGCCGCCGGGATGGGACCGTAGCCGCCGATATCTGCGGGCGCACTCGAACCGCCCAACAGCGTTTCGTCCGACAGCACCAGGTTTACCGCGATCGGCGTCGCTGCGGCTGCGCTTCGCCCGGTGACCCGCTCGACCAGCGTGTCGGCCATCACCTGACCACGTGAGCGCCCGTCGACGCAGATATCGGCTTCTCGTCGCAGCGCCGCATACACCGATACACCGTGGGCCACTGGCAATAGCGCCGTCAGATACGTCATCGTTTCAGGCGCGGGCCGAATAGTCACCGTCCGTTCGCTTTCGGCTTTGGCGGCCCGATCGACGACCGCGTGCGGATCGAGCCGGTAAGCGATCGTCTTGGCGGCCGCCGCGACCCGCGCGTCGCCCATCCCGTCCAGGTCTGTCGGATCGGCGCATAATTCGGCGTCCATGGCCCGCCGGTCCTCCACGTCCAGGCAGGCGCTTTCGCGCACGATCAATGTCGCCCGCCACTCCGTTAAGACCCCAGCCTCCAGAGCGGCGAGGGTGTGCGGCATCTCGTGCACCAGGGCCTTGGCGAAGCCGAGATGCCGGTTACCCCGCGAAGGTGAATCCCGTCGGGCGAGTGCGACCTCGCTGGCCACGCCGCGTCCGCGCCGCGCGGCCGGCACACCCGCCGCGGCCTCGGCGGCCCGGCGCGCCGCATCCAACGCAGCCGTGGCTCGAGCCTGACCCGCCGCCGCGGCGGATTTGACCCGTTCCAGCTCGGCTATGCGCTCAACCAGCGCCGACTCCTCGCTCGACGGGTCCGCCACCGCCAATTCATCGAACATACGTTCGACTATATACGCAGGCGGCGACAAGAATGGTCCTCACGCCCAAGGCATCCTTATCGTCTACAGAAGAGGGAGCGAAAGGAGGACGCAGTTGATGCCGGCGACCCGATGGGACAAGCGCGTCGACGCCGCCGACTGGAAGGCCGTCGACGCCGCCGTCGACGCTTACGGCGGAGCGTTGCTGCCCCGGCTGCTGACGCCCGCCGAGACCCAACGGCTGCGCAATCTGTACACCAAGGATCAATTGTTCCGCTCCACCATCGACATGGGGCCGCGTCGGTACGGCTCGGGCCAGTATCGGTATTTCCGCGCTCCCTATCCGGAACCGATCGAGCACCTCAAGCAGGCGCTGTATGCACGGCTGTTGCCGATCGCCCGGGATTGGTGGACCAAGCTGTCCCGAGATGCTCCCTGGCCGGACAGCCTCGACGAATGGCTGGATATGTGCCATGCCGCCGGCCAGACCAGGTCGACGGCACTTGTGCTCAAGTACGGGACGAACGATTGGAACGCCCTGCACCGAGACTTGTACGGCGACCTGGTGTTTCCGCTTCAAGTGGTGATCAACCTGAGCGACGCGGACACCGATTACACCGGCGGGGAATTCATCCTCGTCGAACAGCGGGCGCGAGCCCAATCACGTGGCACCGCAACCCAACTGCCGCAGGGTCACGGTTACCTGTTCACCACCCGCGACCGTCCGGTGCGATCGGCTCGCGGCTGGTCGGCGGCACCCGTGCGACACGGCCTGTCCGTCGTGCGTTCGGGCGAGCGCTACGCGTTGGGACTGATCTTTCACGACGCCGCCTGACCGGCGCGGCGGGTTATCGGGTCAGTCGGCCGACGCGCAGCACCTATGCAGTTGAAGTCGCGTCCGATGCCGGATGCGGGCTTGATGTCGTCGTGTCGCTGACTTGCGTTGTGCGAGGAACCGAATCACGGCCGAGCGCGATCGTGGCAGCCGTCATCGCGGTGACTGCTACCGCCAGTATCAGCGCTCCGGGACCTCGGACAGCCAGATGCTCGCCGAGTATTACGACGCCCAACAGCACCGCAACGACGGGCTCACCGACCAGCATGACCGGCACCGATGCTTGCAACGCGCCGGCATGAAATGCCGACTGCTGCAACACCGTTACCGCGACGGCCAGCACTATGAGCATGTAAGGCGCCGGCACCGTCAGTAGTCCACGCCACCCGTGTACGGCGAGGTGGTGAACGCTGACTTTCGTCAGAACCGCGATCATGCCCACCAACACGGCGACGGCGCTGGCCAGCAGCATGGCACGCGTTCGGCCATGGGTTCGATGGGCTGCCACCACACAGACGATCACCACCGGGACCGCACCGGCCAGCGCCACGCTCCACGCGGGTACGGGCGGACGATAGTGACCTTCGCGGGGCTGTCCCACTAGAACGAAAACGGCGAGCGCTGCGGTCAGCAGCAGCGCCCAACACCAATCGGCGCCACTCACATGTTGTTTGGAGAACCTCGCACCCAGCGGCAGCACAAACAACAGTGCGGACACCAGCAGTGGCTGCACAAGCAACAACGAACCATGCGCCAGCGCGAGCGCCTGGAACAGATACCCGCCGATCGCAACCAGTGTTCCCGCCCACCATGCCGGCCGTCGAACCCACGACGTCACAATTGCGCTCGAGTCGTTCCGGTGGGCTGCCTCTGCTTGGATCGCGCGCTGCCGGATCACAATTCCCACCGCAGCAAAGAACGCGGCCAGCAGTGCCGATCCGATCGCCACCCCATGATGTGCCGCCCACTCCATGAATGCCTGCCTACCCGATGTCCGCGATTTCTAACTGAGATATCCGGTCTGGTTCACCAGCCGCACCGATGACGCACCGTCCGGGTAGAACTCGGCGATGCTCAACGACGCCAGGTCCAGGTGCAGCCGGTAAAGGATGCCTGGGCCGGCGTCGAGGGCCTGGCGCAGCAGCATTTTGATCGGAGTCACGTGCGACACCA
The DNA here is from genome assembly GCA_019236925.1 of Mycobacterium sp. Taxonomy (GTDB): domain Bacteria; phylum Actinomycetota; class Actinomycetes; order Mycobacteriales; family Mycobacteriaceae; genus Mycobacterium. Next base: position 4,073 of record JAFAID010000365.1, read on the forward strand.
CCAGCACCGTGGTGCCGCCGTACTCTGCCACGATACGGTCTCGCACCCGGCAGACCCGCCGGTTCACGTGATCAAAGCTTTCCCCGCCCGGGGGCTCGGTGCTGGTGTCGCGTAGCCACCGTCGATGCAATTCTGGATCGCGTTCGGCGGCCTCAGCGAACGTCAGGCCTTCCCATGCGCCGAAATCGGTCTCGATCAGGTCGTCGTCGACGGTCAAGTCCATGCGCAGCGCTTTGGCGGCCGTCGCCGCGGTGTCGTAGCAGCGCTGCAGCGGCGAGGCGACCACTGCCGAGATCCCACCGCGCTGGGCCAGATACCGGGCCGCCGCGTCGGCCTGCTGCCAGCCAAGCTCGGTCAGCCCCGGGTTGCCGCGTCCCGAATAGCGCCGCTGCACCGATAGCTCGGTCTGGCCGTGGCGCAGCAACAACAGCCGGGTGGCGCTACCGCGCGCGCCGGTCCAGCCGGGCGGCGACGGAGTTTCGCCTTTCTGCACCTCCTCCGCCGCGGCGGCGGCGTCCATCGCCTCGTTGGCCAACCGATCGGCATAAGAGTTTTCCGCTCGCGGAATCCATGTGTAGCTGATCCGCTCGAACTGCGACGCCAGCGCGCGGGCCGTGGCGTTGAGCTCCGCGAGGTCGGGATGTTTGACCTTCCACCGCCCGGACATCTGCTCGACCACCAGCTTGGAGTCCATCGACACCGCGACCTCGGTAGCGTTCAGCTTGGCCGCCTCCTCCAAACCGGCTATCAGGCCGCGATATTCGGCGACGTTGTTAGTCGCATGGCCGATCGCCTGCTTGCTCTCGGCCAGCAGAGTCGACCGGTCCGCTGTCCAGACCACCGACCCGTAGCCTGCCGGTCCCGGGTTACCGCGCGAGCCGCCGTCGGCTTCGACGATTACCTTCACTGGTTACCGCCCTTGACTCGCAACAAGATTGCGCCGCACTCAGGACACCGCAACACATCATCGTCTGCGGCAGCCGAGATCCTGGACAACTCACCGCGGTCGATCTCGATCCGGCAGGCCCCGCAGCGACGGCCCTGCAGTGGGCCCGCACCAGGGCCGCCGCCGGCACGTTGCCGCTCGTAAAGCGCTATCAGCTCGGGATCCAACGACGCGGTGAGCTCGTCGCGTCGCGTCGAGTATTGCCTTCGGGTTTGGTCGATTTCGTCGAGTGCGCCGTCAAGGGCCTGTTGCGCAGCAGTCAAATCACTTTGCAACGCCTCGACCGCCGCCATCTCAGCGGCCTGTTGCACTTGCAGCTGCTCGCGGTGTTCCATCACCTCCAATAGCGAATCCTCCAAGCTGGACTGGCGGCGTTGCAGGGTGTCCAACTCGTGCTGCAACTCCGATAGTTGCTTGGCGTCCGCTACCGATCCCAGCAGCGAACGATCCCGGTCCTCGCGTTGGCGCACCGCGTCGATCTCCGCCTCGAGGCGTGATACCTGAGCATCCAAGTCCTCCAATGCGATTTGCAGCGCCCCCAGCCGATCATTGGCTGCGACCTGATCAGTTTGCATTCGCTCGTAGTCTTGACGCTCGGACAGGTGGCCGGCCCGGTGGGCGATCCTGGACAGTTCAGCGTCCAGCTCTGCAACTTCGAGCAGCGAGCGCTGCTGCGCGACTTCGGCTTTCATCACTGCTTACCCCCGCTGTGATGGTCGACGTTCCACGGATCGGTGCGGATCGAGCACACTCGTACCGAAAGCGCGGCACCGAAAGCCGACCGCAAGACATCGGCAGCCTGTTCACACCAAGGGTATTCGCTGGCCCAATGCGCGACATCAATCAACGCCACATCAGAGGCGCGGAGGTGCTCGTCGGCGGGGTGATGACGCAAGTCAGCCGTGACATACGCCTGCACGCCGGCGGCTGCCGCGGTGTCCAGCAGCGAGTCGCCAGCTCCTCCGCATACCGCGACGCGGGACACGGTCATGTCCGGATCGCCTGCGGCGCGCACTCCCCACGACGTTTGCGGGAGACCCGAGCGGACTCGAGAGACGAACGCGCTCAACGACTCTGGCGGCGTCAATGAACCTATTCGCCCTAACCCGACGTCGGCCGGTGGGGGTTCCAAGGCGAAGATGTCAAATGCCGGCTCCTCGTACGGATGCGCGGCGCGCATCGCCGACAGCACCTCGCGGCGTGCCCGCGCGGGTGCGATGACCTCGACTCGGTCCTCAACAACTCGCTCTACCGCGCCGACGCTGCCGATTGTCGGTGAAGCTCCGTCGCCCGGTAGGAACTGGCCAGTGCCGGTGACACTCCAACTGCATTGGGAGTAGTCGCCGATTCTGCCGGCGCCTGCCGCAAAAACCGCCGCCCTTACCGCCTCCGCGTTCTCCGCCGGCACGAATATCACCCACTTGTCCAAATCAGCCACCGCGGGCGAGGGCTCCAGCACCGCCTCAACGGTCAGCCCGAGCGCTTGTGCCAATGCATCAGACACGCCCGGCGATGCCGAGTCGGCGTTGGTGTGGGCACTGAACAGCGAACGGCCGGATCGGATCAGGCGGTGCACCAGCGCACCCTTGGCGGTACTGGCCGCCACCGTGTCCACGCCGCGCAACAGCAGCGGATGGTGGGCGAGCAGCAGACCACCGTCGGGGACCTCATCGACCACCGCTGCCGTGGCGTCGACCGCGATCGTCACCGAGCTCAGCACATCGTCGGGGTCCCCGCAGACCAAGCCGACCGAATCCCACGGCTGGGCGAGCCCGGGCGGGTAGGCCTCGTCCAGCACGTCGATGACTCCGGCCAGCCGCACGGTCATCGCAGTATCCCGATCTTCGCGATGTCGGCGATCGCATCAACGAGCACCGGCCACTCGGATCGGACCGCAGCCCGCAGATATCGCCCGTCCAAGCCGACGAACGTATCGCATCGCCGCACGGCAATCCCTCTGGTGTGCAGGTGCTTTCGTATCAAATCGGCATCCGGGACGGTGAACAAGACAAATGGTGCACAGCCATCGCCTGGTTCGACACCCACCGACTTTAGGCCGGACACCATCTCGGTGCGCAACGCCGCCAGCCGCCGGGCACCCGCCGCGGCTTCGGCCACCGCGTCGGGCGCGCAGCAGGCCGCGATGGCCGTCAGTTGCAGCGTGCCCACCGGCCAGTGTGCCCGCCCCGCGGTCAGCCGAGCCAACACATCCGGCGCACCGAGTGCGTAGCCGACCCGCAGGCCCGCCAGCGACCACGTCTTGGTCAGGCTGCGCAGCACCAGCAGGTCGGGCAGCGGCCGGTCGGCCAGCGATTCCCGCTCGCCGGGAATTGAATCGGCGAACGCCTCGTCCACCACCACGATCCGCCCGGGTCGGCGCAGCCCGAGGATCTGCTCGCGCGAGTGCAAAACCGACGTCGGGTTCGTCGGGTTGCCGACCACGACCAGATCGGCTTCGCCGGGCACCTGGACGCCGGCCAGGCTGAACGGCCGCTCCAGCACGACGTGATGCACGCGGACGCCCGCCGACCTCAGCGCGACAGCCGGCTCGGTGAACGATGGCGCGATCACCGCCGCCAGCGTCGGTCGGAGGTTGGGAAGCAACGCGAATCCCTCGGCGGCTCCGCTCAACAGCGCGACTTCGTCACGAGCACGGCCGTGACGGGCCGCGACGGCCTGGATCGCCGCGAACTCGTCGTTGGCATCGGGATAGCGCGCCAAGTCGGGCAACCGTGCGGCCAGCCGCTGTATCAGCCAAGCCGGCGGTTGTGCATGACGGACGTTGACGGCGAAATCGAGCATGCCCGGCCCAGCGGCCTGATCGCCGTGGTAGCGCGCCGCCGCGAGCGGAATCGATGCGCTCGGATCCAGACTCGCCATCCCTGAGACACTAACGACCCCGCGACGAGGCCAGGTATCGGGACACGGTCAAGGGCGGGTCGCGCCATCGAGGACAATAGGGACGTGACAGGCACGATCTCGGCATCTGGCGACCCGAATTGGCCGGCTCCTTCTCCCGCCGCTGCGCGGCGCGCATCGTCGCCAGCCGCCCAGCTGGTGATCTTCGACCTCGACGGCACCCTCACCGACTCCGCTGACGGCATCGTGTCCAGCTTTCGCCACGCGCTGGGTCAGATCGGCGCAGCCGTGCCCGACGGCGACCTGGCCAGCCGGATCGTCGGCCCGCCGATGCACCACACCCTGGCCGCCATGGGACTCGGCGAGCACGCCGACGCCGCGATCGCCGCCTACCGCGACGACTACAGCACCCGCGGCTGGGCGATGAACAGCCTCTTCGACGGGATCGGCCTCCTGCTGGCCGACCTACGGTCGGCGGGCATCCAGCTCGCCGTGGCCACGTCCAAGGCGGAGCCGACCGCACGCCGGATCTTGGCGCATTTCGGGCTCGACCGGTATTTCGAGGTCGTCGCGGGAGCCAGCGTCGACGGCACCCACGCCAGCAAGGCTGACGTGCTGGGCCACGCCTTGGCGCAACTGCAGCCGCTTCCGGAGCGCGTCCTGATGGTGGGCGACCGCCTCCACGACGTCGAAGGCGCGGCCGCTCACGGCATCGACGCGGTCGTGGTGGGCTGGGGATACGGCCAAGCCGACTTCGCCGACGCCACCGCGACGAACGGTGCGGTGCATGTCGCGACGGTCGCCGAGCTGCGGAGGACCTTAGGTGTCTGAGACGAGCCCGAGGCTGCACATCACGTTCGTCTGCACCGGCAACATCTGCCGGTCGCCGATGGCCGAGAAGATGTTCGCCCACCAGATCTGCCAACGCGGCCTGCACGACGTCGTGCGAGTGACCAGTGCCGGAACCACCGGTTGGCATGTCGGCAAGTGCGCCGACGAGCGGGCCAACCGGGTGCTGCGGGAGCACGGCTACCCCACCGACCACCGCGCCGCGCAGATCGGCATCGACCACATCGAAGCCGACCTGGTGGTCGCGCTGGCGCGCAACCACGTGTGGCTGCTCCGGGAACTGGGCATCGACGGCGGCCGAATCCGGATGCTGCGATCCTTCGACCCCCGCTCCGGTGCGTATGTCCTCGACGTCGACGACCCGTACTACGGGGACGCCGACGATTTCGAAGCGGTCTTCGACGCCATCGAGGCCTCGTTGCCGGGTCTGCACAATTGGGTTGACGAGCGGCTCGCCCGGGACGGACACCCCTGATGGGTCGCCTGACCTTCTTGCTGCGACCGGGCTGGGTGGCGCTGGGTGTGGTGGTGATCGCATTCACCTATCTGTGTTTCAGCGTGCTCGCGCCCTGGCAGCTCGGGAAGAACACCAAGACGTCGCGGGAGAACAACCAGATCCAGCAATCTCTGACGACCGCACCCGTCCCGCTGAAAACCCTTTTGCCACAGCAGGATTCATCGGCCCTCGACGCGCAATGGCGCAGAGTGACGGCTATTGGTCACTACCTGCCGGACAAACAGCTGCTGGTCCGGTTGCGGGTGGCCGACGGAGATCCTGCGCTGGAGGTGCTGGTCCCTTTCCTGGTCGACGGCGGCCCCAACGTTTTGGTCGACCGCGGTTACGTGCGGCCCGAGCAAGGGTCGCGGCTACCGCCGATTCCCCCGCCTCCGCACGACACGGTCACCATTACGGCGCGCCTGCGCGACTCCGAGCAGCCGGTGCTGGACAAGCAGTCATTCATCAGTGACGGTGTGCGGCAAGTGTATTCGATCGACGTCAGCCAGATAGCGACGCTGACCGGGGTCCCACTGGCCGGGTCATATCTGCAGTTGGTCGACAACCAACCCGGCGGGCTCGGCGTGATCGGACTCCCCCACCTGGACGCCGGGCCGTTTTTGTCGTACGGCATCCAGTGGATCACGTTCGGCGTCGTCGCACCGATTCTGCTGGGCTATTTCGTGTACGCCGAGGTCCGAGCGCGCCGCGCCGAGAAGAGCCAGACAGCGCCCACTGAGCCCGCCGAGCCTACGGAGAAGCCCGCGCCGGCGACCGTTGAGGAAAAACTCATCGACCGCTATGGACGGCGGCGCTGAGGGAAAGACATAGCACCGTCGCCGCTGCCTGCACCGTCCGGGAAAGCTGTACCGCGCGGCGCAGATCGGCCACCGACGGGGGCACTCCCTCGCCGAGGGTGGGCCGGATCTGCAGTTCGTAATGGTATTGAGTCGGCCCACCGAGGCGCACGCCCAGCGCTCCGGCGAATGCCGCCTCGACGACGCCGGCGTTCGGGCTGGGATGACGGGCGGCGTCACTGCGCCAGGCGCGCGCCGCGCCCGACGGCGATCCGCCGACGACCGACGCACACACCACCACCAGCGCCGCGGTCACCCGCGCCGCGACATAGTTGGCTGCGTCATCCAGACGTGCCGCGGCCCAGCCGAATCGGGCATAGCGCGGCGACCGGTGGCCGACCATTGAGTCGAGCGTGTTGACGGCGCGGTATCCGAGCACCGCAGGCACGCCGCCCACCGTCGCCCACAGCAGCGGCGCGACGTGTGCGTCAGAGGTGTTCTCGGCCACCGATTCCACCGCGGCGCGGGTCAGTCCCGCCGCGTCGAGCCGGGCCGGGTCGCGCCCGCACAGCGAGGGCAGCAGCCATCTGGCGCCATCGACATCGTCGCGGCTCAAGAGGTCACCCATCGCCATGCCGGTACGCGCCAGCGACGTTCCGCCCAGCGCTATCCAGGTGGCCACCGCGGTCGCGGCGAGCGACCACAGCGGACCGCGTCGCCGAGCGTGCCGCGCCACCGCGGCGCCGAGCACGCTCACGGCGCCGACCAGAAAGCCGACGTGGGCGGCGCCGCCGATTCGGGTGTCGCGGTAGCTGACCCGCTCCAGCGCCGCTGCCGTAGCGCCGAATGCTGCGACCGGATGACCCGTCCGCGGATCGGCCAGCACGAGGTCGGCCAGGTAGCCGGCCAGCACACCGACGACCCGGGGATGCCGCGTCGCCCCAAACACTCCGGCAGCGTCTCACACGTGGTCTACTCGGTTGATGGAGCCTTGTGGTGGGCAGTGGCCGCGATGAAGCGGCACGCCACCCGGGTCGCCGACCTGCTCAACCCTGCGGCGGTGTTGCTACCCGCCGCCAATGTGATCATGCAGCTGTCGTTGCCCGGCGTCGGTTACGGCGTGCTGGAAAGCCCGGTCGACAGCGGCAACGTCTATAAGCATCCGTTCAAACGGGCGCGCACCACCGGCACCTACCTGGCCGTCGCGACCATCGGCACCGAGTCGGACCGTGAACTCATCCGCGCTGCCGTCGACACCGCGCACCGGCAAGTGCGGTCGGCGTCGTCAAGCCCGGTGTCCTACAACGCGTTCGATCCCGCGCTGCAGCTGTGGGTGGCCGCCTGCCTGTACCGCTACTTCGTCGACCAGCACGAGTTTTTGTACGGGCCGCTCGACGAGGCCACCGCGGATGCGGTTTACCTCGACGCCAAGCGACTGGGCACCACCCTTCAAGTGCGCGAAGGCATGTGGCCACCGGATCGGGTCGCGTTCGACGACTACTGGAAGCGCTCGCTGGAAGACCTGCGCATCGATCCGCCGGTGCGCGACCATCTGCACGGGGTGGCGACGATGGCGTTCCTGCCGCGCCCACTGCACGCGCTGGGCGGGTCGTTCAACCTCTTCGCGACAACGGGGTTCCTGGCCCCGGAGTTCCGCACAATGATGAAGCTCGATTGGGTGGAATCGCAGCAGCGCCGGTTCGAGTGGCTGCTGGCCGCGCTACGGCTGGCCGATCGGCTGATTCCACACCAAGCGTGGATTCTCGGTTATCGGCTCTACCTGTGGGACATGCGGTTTCGCGCCCGACGCGGCTGGCGAATCGTCTAGCGGCTAGCTGAACAGGACGACCAACACGATGGCGACCATGCTCAGTATCGCCATCAAAAACCACGGCTGCAGAAGTAGGGGCCGCTCGCGGGTTTCCTCGGCCTTCGATGCGAGTGAAGTCGAGCGTTCGGGCGTCAGTTGCGAAGTCATACTAACTATCCTGACCGATTTGTTAGACAGAGTAAATGTGTTGCTCGCAACATCCACTCCGCTTTGCGACCCAGATCACACTTGCGGCCCCGGCGCGCCGCGCGAAATGTTCGAAATGCTCAGAAGGGAGCAGTTCCGTGACTTTCCCCGGTCTCAATCACGTCGCGATCACTGTGCGCGACATGGAAATCAGCGGTCCCTGGTATCGGACACTGTTCGCCGCCGACCCGGTGCTCGACGAGCACACCGATGCCGGATTCCGGCATTTGGTTTGGCTGCTCGATGGCGGCACGGTCTTCGGAATCCACCAGCACGAGCTATCGGCGCCCGATGAGCGATTCAGCGAGTTCCGGGTGGGCCTGGACCACGTCGGCTTCGGCTGCGCCAACCGTGCCGAGCTGGAAACCTGGATGGCCCGGCTGAACGAGCTCGGTGTCCACCACGGCGGGATCGTGGACGCGCCCTACGGCTTGGGATTGAGCTTTCGCGACCCCGACGGCATTGCGCTCGAATTCTTCGCGCCACCGAGGTAACCCTCCCCGTTCGCGATGTGTCAGCATTAGCACGTGAGCGCACGGCAGATCACACATTTCCTGGGTGCCGTCGCGGTGACCGCCTGGGCGGCCCTGCTCAGCGCACCGATCGACATCGCGTCCGCTGCTCCCTGCCCCGACGTGGAGGTGACGTTCGCCCGCGCCACCACCGAACCGCCCGGTGTCGGCGTGGTAGGGCAGAAATTTATCGATGCGCTGCGCTCACAAGTTGGGGGCAGGTCCCTCGGGGTGTATGCCGTCAACTACCCCGCCTCAGAGGATTTCGTGTCATCCGTCAACGCGGGCGCCAGTGATGCGAGCGCTCACGTCCAGTCCATGATCGCGAATTGCCCCAACACCAGGCTGGTGCTCGGCGGATACTCCCAGGGCGCGATGGTGATCGATCAGATCACCATCGCCCAGTTCCCGATCGCGGGCTTTGTCCCCATGACGCTATCGGCGGACCAGGCCGATCACGTCGCTGCGCTCGCCCTCTTCGGAAATCCGGCGGCCAGATATCTCGGGGCGCCGGTCAGCACGGCCAGCCCGTGGTACGGGGCTAAAGCAATTGACTTGTGCGCGCCCGGCGATCCGATCTGCACCCCGGGCGGGCCCCTGGCGTTGCCGACGCATGACGAGGAATTCTCCGCGGCGCACCTTTCCTATCCGAATTCCGGCATGCCCGCTCAAGCCGCGGCTTTCGTCGCAAGTCACCTGTAGCCCGAGGGTCATGCGCGCAATCGTCATCACCAAGCACGGCCCGCCGTCGGTGCTCCAGGTGCAGGACCGCCCCGACCCGTCGCCGCCTGCGGCCGGCCAGGTGCGTGTTTCGGTGCGTGCGGCGGGAGTGAACTTCGCCGACCACCTCGCGCGCGTCGGGCTGTACCCCGATGCGCCGAGGGTGCCGAGTGTCGTCGGCTACGAGGTGGCCGGAACGATCGAGGCGGTCGGAGACGGGGTCGACCCGGCGCGTATCGGCGAGCGAGTCTTGGCCGGAACGCGATTCGGCGGTTACGCCGAAATCGTCAACGCCTCCGCGGACGACACGGTCACGCTGCCGGAGTCGATGAGCTTCGAGCAGGGCGCCGCGGTCCCGGTCAACTACGCGACGGCGTGGGCGGCACTGCATGGCTACGGCTCGCTACACACCGGCGAGCATGTGCTGGTACATGCCGCGGCCGGAGGCGTCGGCATCGCGGCGGTCCAGCTGGCCAAGGCCGCAGGCGCGATCGTGCACGGCACCGCATCACCGGGCAAGCACAGTCGGCTGGCCGCGCTGGGCGTCGACCGCGCCATCGACTACCGCCGCGACGGCTGGTGGAAAGGCCTGGAACCGTACGACCTCGTGCTGGACCCGCTGGGCGGGACGTCGTTGCGGCGGTCGTTCGATCTGCTGCGCCCGGGCGGACGGCTGGTGGCCTACGGCCTGTCGTCGTTGCAACAGGGCGAGAAGCGATC
>JAFAID010000402.1 GCA_019236925.1 Mycobacterium sp.
GCTTGTCCGTGATCAATTCGTTCCAGATAGGCGCCCCTGGCTCGCCGACCAGCGTCGCGCCGATGTGGCGGTTGGCCTGCCACAGCCCCACGGCGGGGCCGGTCGGATCGGCGACGAAGGCCATCCGGCCGGCTTCGCCGATATCGAAGGGTGCCATCAGCACCTGCCCGCCCGCGGATCCCACCTTGTCGGCCGCCGCATCGACGTCATCCACCGCGATGTAGGTGTTCCACATCGGCGGCCTGCCCTCTGGTGCACCCGGCGGCATCGGCGCGATCGCCGCCACCGTTTCTCCGTTCACCGTGGCCATGGAGTACACACCGCCTTGAGGCATCGGGTTGTCGTTGTAACTCCAGCCCAATAGCGATGCGTAGAACTGCTTAGCCGCGGACTGATCGGTGGTTTGCAGGTCGACCCAGTTCGGCGTGCCCTGGGCGTATTGGCTTAACTTAGGCATGATTCACCTTCCATCTGGCGAATGAATCGGCACTGGCCCGTTGCCGGCCGGTGTAGCAGACGATTCGATCGAGGATTCCGGCATCGGGTCCGGTCGCAAGGGTTCGACGACGATCGCATAGCCACGCCTTCCGGCGCGACGAGCTTGCGGCCAACCCCCCAGCACATACCCGGACACCGGCTTTCAAACTACCACCTGCCGACCGGTAGCGATAGCGAAATCCTAAGTGTGGAAGCGAAATTCGAGAGAGAGGATGGCTTGGGCGCGACCACCCTTAACCGGGCGCGTCGCGCACCGCCAGGACCGGCCAGGGTTCGCGCACACCCTTGAGTGCGTGGCTGCCGCGGTCGTCGAATGCGATCCTCGACCCGAGGACCAGCGGTGGGACGACGCCTGACACGAGTACCTCGCCAGGCCCGGCCAGCGCCATGATGCGCGCGGCAATATGGACGGCGATCCCGTGCACGTCGCGGTCGATCATCTCCACTTCGCCGGTGTGCAGGCCGGCGCGGATGTTGAGCCCGAGGTCTTGCACCGCGTCTCGGATCGCGCACGCGCAGGTGATCGCACGCGCGGGCCCGTCGAAGGTCGCGAGCGCGCCGTCGCCGGTGAACTTGATGACGTCGCCCCGCGCGCTGGTCACATGTTTCTCCACGACCTCGTTGTGCGCGTCGAGGGCGGCCGTCCAGGCCTCATCGCCGAGGGCCTCGGCGCGTTCGGTCGATCCGACGATGTCGGTGAACAACACGGTCGACAGCACGCGGTTCGTCGGCGTGGCGGCGCGGGATCCGGTGACGAACGATTCAATCTCGTCGAGCGCTCGGTCGGGGTCGCCAGCAAACCACACATTGTCGTCCCCGTCGAGCTCCACCAATCGCGCGTGTGGGATGTGTTCGGCGATATAGCGGGCGTGGCCGCCGAACACGTGGCGATCACCGCGGCGGTATAGCAACAGCGCCGGCGCCTGAATGCTTTCGAGTGCGGGCCGGACGTCGGTGCGCAGGTAGAGGTCAAAGATGGCTTTGAAGTAGCCGGGGCCGCCGGCCAGGCGCTCGCCGCGAGCCCACCATCGCCGCTTTCCGGCATCGCCGGCCCAACTCGGGGCCAAGGTATCCACGACGGCACCGGTCCCGACGGTGTCGCCGAAGACGTCGACATACTGGGTGAAGGCCGGCTCGGGCATCCCGCACGGGTAGTCGTCGGCTCGGAGATAGCGCGCGTATGGGCTCCAGAGCACCAGCGAGCGCACGCGCTGAGGATGGCTTGCAGCCAGGAGCATCACAGGAAGCGTCGACTCAGACATCCCGAAGACTGACGCACACTCGCTGCCAACGGCGTCGAGCACCGCGACGAGCCCGTCCGTCCAAGTCTGCATCGCCGGACGATCCTGGATTGGCACCGCATCTGAGCTTCCCATCCCAAGCAGGTCGGTCATGATCAGACGGCTGAACGAGGCCAGCCGACGCAGGTGGCGGGCGACAGTGGGCTCGTCCCATAGCAAGTCGATCGGAAACGTGGCGGTAGGGACGAAAAGGAGATCTGACCCGCCATCAGCGACGACCTGATACGCGAGGTGCGTATCGCCGTCTCGCGCGTAGACGGTTTGGGGGACGACCGCCATGCCAAAAGCATGCCACTCGACCCTGGCCCGCGTAGCGCTGTAAGGCACCATTCGGTTATCAACGCTACAGTGTGTAGCACTTTTGTGCTACGCTAGCGGGCATGGCAACGCCGGTTAGTCAACGGGAACTGCGAAACGATAGCGGCGCGATCATGCGCCGCGTGCAACAGGGTGAGCGCTTTACCGTCACCCGAAACGGTGTCCCTGTCGCAGACCTCATCCCACACAACGAATCCGGACCCGATCGACCCGCACGCTTCATTCCGGTAGCGCAAATCGCCACAGGCGCAAGCGAACTTCCCAGTTGGGACACCGCGCGGTTTATGCATGAGCTCGAAGAGCTCGACCATGCCGTCGACGACAGCGACGCCGACCGGTGGCGCGCCGCCACATGACCCGAGTGCACGAGCGCGCACTACTCGACACATCTGTCGTAATCGACTACCCAGCTAGTGCCGTTGCCGCGCAAGCATCCACGGCTGCGGTCAGCACCATCACGCTTGCCGAACTGTCATACGGCTTGCACACCGCCGATCCACTCCTCAACGCTGCCCGCGAGCAGCGGTATCACTGGATCACTAATACCTTCGATCCGATTCCGTTCGATACCCGCGCTGCGCGGATTTACGGCGCGCTGTGCGCCACGGTTCGAGCCGTTGGCCGAGACCCGAAGCCGCGCCGATTCGATCTGCTCATCGCGGCGGTCGCCGTCGCGCTGGACATCCCGCTCATCACCCGCAATGAAGCTGATTTCACGGGCATTCACGACAGTTTGACCGTCATCGCTGTCCGGTAAGGCCAAGTGTTCGGTCACGGGCGGCGATACAGTAAATCGCATCAATTGTGTGCGGGGTCGTTCCGGACTCTTCGATCCCGGGGCTGGTGTGGCCGATAGCCCTGCATCAGTTTGTCTTGTTGGGAGGTGCTTGACGCACTACGCAACGCCGACGCCGCACTTAAAGCACCCCGGCAGGCCAGGTGCCTAGGCAACCATTAAAAGGAAATACTTAGCCCGGCGCCATTGGGAATGGGATGCGGCGCGCAGCGATATGAATTAGGCGGGTGTTTCGGCGGCGCGCTTGATGCGCCGGAGTGTCTCCGCGATACCTCGGTTGACTTGACGTCCCCGCGGGACAAACGCCTCGGCCAGTCTGTTGGGTACCGAGCACCAGAGGAACTCAAAAGACTCCGTGAGCAGCGTCCCGGCCGGCGACGGCTCCATTATGTAGCACCAGCGTGTTTCTTCACGACCAGCACCATCGCTGATGGTAGTGAAACCGAATTCGCGGCCCTGGTCAGCCCTATCGACCACCACGGTTCTTTCCCAACGCAAAGGGCCGAGCCGGTTGTACCCGCGAAACCGCGCGCCCGGAACCGCCGCGGTCACCCCGTCCAGCCACTCGCACCGGTAGCACTCAGGGCTCCACTCGCCCATCCGGGTGACGTCGGCGATGAGGTCGTACACGAGGTCCGGGGGTGCGGCGATGTCGATGCTGCTGTGGCCGCGCCGGGCTGTGGGCATGGGCCGAGTATTTCACCAATGCCGGCCAGGCGTCCCGGGCCTGATGCCGTGCCGTTGCAGCCGTGGTAGCGGTCGGGGCCCAGGGTGCTGGCGTGACCAGCTGCCTGAGTGATCACTAGAGGGAAATACCGGGCTTATGACCGGCTCGGCTCAATATCGCCTTCGCGGATCTGATGGACCCGCGGTACGGACAGGCCGGGCGAACATGTAACCACGTCTCGGCGATGAATGGCGTGAGCGTAACGCTGCTGGCTCGCGACGGTGATCCGGCGTGCCGTTACGGGTTCGGCTTTGCCCTTGAGGTCGAGCGTGACGACCTCGCCCCCGTCAACGGCAGCGATGCGCGCGACAGTCTCGGGCATGACGATCTCGCCCCCCGCGGCAACGCCTTGGAGCCGCGACGCGGTGTTCACGACGTCACCAATTGCGGTGAAGTCGCGGATCTCGCCCTCACCGACGACCCCGACGTACGCCGGGCCGACGTCCAAGCCGATGCCCACCTCGAGCCGCGGGCCCTTGGGCGAGTCGCGACCCTGCGTGCGCAGAATGGCGAGAGCGTCACTAACCATCGCGTCGACGTACCGGCCGTCGCGTGTGAGGGGCGGAAAGTAGAGACCCATCACTTCGTCACCGATGAGCTTGTCGACGATCCCGTGCTGGACGATCACCTGCGTGAGCTCGGAGTAGAAGCGATTGAGGCGTTTGGCCATCTCGTCCGGTGGCAGCGTCTCGGCGAGCGCGGTTGAGTTGCGGACATCGGCGAAGAGCACCCCGATGGTCAGGGTCATGCCACCCTGGGGCGCCGCCTCGAAGCACACCTTGCACCACCGCGGATTCTTGCGCGACGGGCTCTTGTCCATCCGTCGCATCAGCCAGCCGCCGACGCCCGCGAACGGGTTGCCACAGGCCTCG
>JAFAID010000038.1 GCA_019236925.1 Mycobacterium sp.
CCAAAAGTGTTTCACGTCCGAACACTGCCGGGTGGGGTTTCGCAAAAGGCGGTTCGAGACCCAGTTATTCGTTTTCATCTGACGCGATACATGTGTTATGCCTGATCACAACCTAGAGAAGTACAGGGCTGTTCGGAGTTCTCGCCGAGGAAGCCGGCGTTCCGATCGGCTGCCCGCTCTGGGCAACACCGAGTTTTCAAGCCCAGGAGAAGCAGTCGAATTGCTGACCTCGTCGCTGACGGCGGTGCCCCGGCCCGGTGGGGCCCTTCGGCAGGGCGTCGACCAACCAAACCTGACGCGGATACTTGTAGGCGGCCACCCGCTCCTTGACGTATTCGCGCAGCTCCTCTGCGGTCACCGCAGCGTCTTTCTTGAGGGCGACAGCCGCGCCAACCTCTTCACCCAACGAGTCGTGCGCGATGCCGATGACCGCGGCTTCGGCCACGTCGGGGTGCTCGTAGAGCACTTCCTCGATCTCGCGGGGATAGACGTTGTAGCCGCCGCGGATGATCAGATCCTTGGTCCGGTCGACGATGTAGAAGTAGCCGTCCTCGTCGACGCGTCCGACGTCGCCGGTAGCCAGCCAACCGTCCGCCGTGATCGTGGCCTTGGTTGCATCAGGCATATTCCAGTAGCCCTTCATCACGTTGTGGCCGCGGATCTGGATCTCGCCGGTCTGGCCTTGCGGAACCTCGGCGCCGTCCAGGTCGACGACCCGCATCTGCACGCCTTCGATCGGGGTGCCGATCGAGCCCACCTTGCGCTCCCGGTGCGGATGGTTGAACGCGGCCGCCGGCGAGCTCTCGGAAAGCCCGTAGCCCTCGAGAACGGTGCAGCCGAAAGCTTTTTCGAAGTCGGTGAGAACCTGCACGGGCATCGCCGCACCACCGGAGACGCAGACCCGCAACGTGCGCGTCGCCTCCGGCGCAACCTGGTCGGCCACGCTGAGCAGCGCCGAATACATTGTCGGCACGCCCTCGAACACCGTGACGGAATCGCGCTCGATCACCTCGAGCGCCTTGCGCGGCTCGAATCGAGGGATCAGCGTCAGCGTCGCACCGGCCAGCACCGCGCCGTTGAGGCCACAGGTCAGGCCGAACACGTGGAATAGCGGCAAGCAGCCCATCACCACGTCGTCCTGCCCGGTCTCGACGAGGGTGCGGACGCTGACCTCGGCGTTGCGACCGAGGTTGCCGTGGGTGAGCATGGCGCCCTTGGGCTTGCCGGTGGTTCCGGAGGTGTGCAGGATGACCGCGACGTCGTCGGCACCGCGCTCCACCGGAGACTCTTGCCCGGGCAAATCGGCGATCAGCTCCATCAGGCCGGCGTCGTCGACAATCCAGCACTGAGCGCCAACCTCGTCGGCGCCGGCGCTGGCCTCGTCGGCGAAGGCGGGTGTCCCGAACAACGCCTTAGCGCCGCTGTTAGACAGGTAGTAGGTCACCTCCCGCGCCTTGAGCAGCGGATTCATCGGGACCGCGACGGCGCCACGATACATGATCCCGTAAAACGCGATGGCGAACGCGGGCGTGTTGGGCAACATCACACCCACCCGGTCACCCGGCTCGACTCCGGCTTGCTCAAGCAGCGTCGCGACCCGGGAGGCGGCGGCGTCGAACTCAGCGAAGGTGACTTGCAGGTCGTCGCAGCGCAGCGCGACGCGATTGGGGTTGCGATCTTTGGATGCGACAAGGTTGGCGCTCAGGCTGGTCATGCGGTGCCTCCGGGAATGCAATGCTTGGTCCTCTGCGGGTACCAATCTTCCTCTCGGCGACCTCGAACGACAATGTCATCGGGAACAACGCCCTGGCCGCTTTGGTGTGACGGCTAACAGCTGATCGCAGGCCAGTGCCCGACAGCCAGCTTGGCCGACGCCACCGGTTAGCGCAGGTAGCCGTGCATCCTTACGGTTAACCACGACGGCCTTTCTCGTGGTGCTTATAGCGAACATGCCCCGGCAAGGCCATGGTCGCAGCCCCTTAGAATGATCCCCAGTGCTGGGCGCTACCACTCATCCCCGCGCACTAGGTGTTCAATTACTCGTGCAAACCCCTTGACAGTCAGCTCAATATGCCATGGCGGCAGACTAATTCGGGCCGATTTTCGCGCAGCATCGCTCCAGAGATAC
>JAFAID010000477.1 GCA_019236925.1 Mycobacterium sp.
CGGATCGGCCAGTCCCCCAACAAAACGCAGTGGTCGACGACGGGAAGGGTGAAAAGGTTCATCGCCGGCGAGCCGATGAACTCCCCCACGAACATGTTGCCTGGACTTCGGTACAGCTCCCTGGGCGTCGCGCATTGTTGCAGCACACCGTCACAAATGACCGCGACGCGGTCGCCCATGGTCATCGCCTCAACCTGGTCGTGGGTGACGTAAACGGTGGTGGTGCCCAGTCGCCGCTGCAATTCGGCGATCTGGTTGCGGGTCTGCACTCGCAGTTTCGCGTCCAAGTTGCACAACGGTTCATCCATCAAGAACACTTGCGGTCGCCGCACTATCGCGCGGCCCATCGCCACGCGTTGGCGTTGTCCGCCGGACAGATCCTTGGGTTTGCGATCGAGGTACGGCTCCAGGTCGAGTAGCCGCACCGCATCCAGGATCCGTTCGCGGATTTCGGCCTTCGTGATTCTGGCGATCTTCAGCGCAAAGCCCATGTTCTGCGCCACCGTCATGTGCGGATACAGGGCATAATTTTGGAAGACCATCGCCACGTCGCGGTCTTTGGGGTCGTCGTCGGTAACGTCTCGGTTTCCGATGCGGATTCGTCCCGAATCCACCGTCTCCAGGCCGGCAATCATCCGCAGCGAGGTTGTTTTGCCGCAGCCGGACGGTCCGACCAATACCACGAACTCGCCGTCACCCACGTTCAGATCCAGCTGGTCGACTGCCGGACGCGTGGTATCGGGGTAACGCCGCGTGGCTTTCTCGAAAGTCACTGATGCCATTGGCTACCCACCAAGCCCAGTGACGGCGATACCACGGATGAAGGCGCGTTGCGCGATCGCATAGACCAGAATCAGCGGCAGCATGATGAGCATGGATGCAGCCATCAGCACCGGCCATCTGGCGACATACTCGCCCTGCATCCTTACCAACCCGAGTGTGAGGGTAGCAATGCTACTGCGGTGAATCATCAACAGCGGCCAGAGAAAATCATTCCAGACGTTGAACCAGGTAAGCACCGCCAGCACCATCACCGCCGGGCGCGCGTGCGGAAGCAGAATCCGCCAATAGATCTGCCACGGCGTACACCCGTCGAGGATGGCGGCTTCCTCCAATTCGATCGGGATGGTCTGAAAGAACTGGCGCATCAGGTAGGTACCGAACGCGCTGCCGAACAACCCCGGCATGATCATCGCCCACGGCGTGTCGGTCAATCCGGCGACCCGCATCAACATGAACTGCGGGATCACGGTGACCGTCAGCGGAACCATCAGGGTACCCAGATACAGGAGGAACAACGTATCGCGGCCCCGAAACCGCAAACGCGCAAAGGCATACCCGGCCAGCGAGCAGAAGAACACCTGGCCAGCACTGACGCACACCGCATAAAACACCGAGTTGAAAAACATTCGCCAGAACGGCATCAGGGCGAACACCTCACGGTAGTTGGACCACAACGGGTGCGAAGGGAACAGCGCCGGCGTGGTGACCTCGCCCTCATCCTTCAAGGATCCCGACACCGCCCACAGGATCGGGAAGAGTGCACACGATGCGATGACGGTCAGCGCGGTGTACAACACGATGCCGCGCGCAACGCTGGGTTTGATCACTCGCTCGGCTAAGCCCACGATCGTTCCTCCAGGGCGGTCCGACGACGGCCAATCCGCAACTGCAGCACGGTCAGTACCAGCAAGATGGCGAACATCACCCAGGCCAAGGCCGAAGCGTAGCCGAACTCCAGGAAGCTGAACGCGTGCTGGAACAGCATGATCCCGAGGACATAGGTTGCGGTCTCCGGCCCGCCGTTGCCCCCAGTGAGAACATAAACGAGGTCAAATGCCTGGAATGCATGGATGATCGAGATGACCACCACGAAAGACACGGCGCCGCGGATCAATGGCACGGTGATCGAGACGAACTGTCGTACTTCCCCTGCACCGTCGAGCTTAGCCGCCTCATAGAGATTGTCGGGCACACCCTGCATGGCGGCCAACAGGATGACGGTCGCGAAAGGAACGCTACGCCAAACGCTAACCGTGCACAGCGAGAGCATCGCCCATTTGGGGTCGTTCAGCCATGGGACCGGGCCGATCCCAATCCAGCCGAGCATGATGTTGAGCAGACCGTTGTTGGTGTTGAAGACGAACTGCCACACGACCGCCATCACCACCGACGACACCGCTAGCGGCAGAAATATGATTCCCCGAAAGATACTGATTGCCGGAGCTTTTCGGTTGAGCACACCGGCCACGGCGAGGCTGATTAGCACCGTCGGGACGACGGTGCCGACGGTGTAGGCAACCGAGTTGCGCAACGCGATGGCAAACAGCGGATCTCCGGTGAAGAGGTCGTGGTAGTTGGCCAAACCGACGAACTTCGCGGGCCGGAACAAGTCCCAGTTCTGCAGACTCATATAGAGCGAGAATCCGAGCGGGAACAACATGAACACCGCGACCGCCGTCAAGTTCGGTGCGACAAACATCCGCCCGGCTCGGGCGCGCCGATTGGAAAATCGGCGTCGCCGGGTCACCGCGGTGGATTCATTGATCTGGGTCATGGGTTACGCAATACCCCGTCGACGGCGTGTGACAGCCCGTTCGCCAACGATGTCGCCGGCCGCACGCCACGCAGGACGGGGCCGAAGTTTCGGTCCATCAGCGCGACGATTTTTGACCACTCCGGGGTGACCGGCATGCCCTCGGAATGGTCCGGCCCGCCAGTCAGCACATGCAGATTGTCGATCCTGGTGTGGGCCTCGGCGAAGCCGGCCGATGTGACCGCGGACCGCAGCACGGGCACGAACAGGCCCGATTGCGCGGTCACTGCCTGTCCGACCGGGCCGGCGGCGAATTTCACGAACTCCCACGCCTGCTGCTTGCGGGGACTGCTCGCCGCGATGGCGAGTCCTGTTGTGCCGATGTTCGAGCGGGCAGCGCGCCCTTTCGGACCGGTCGGCAGCACGGTGACATCGAAATCCAGGCCTTTGGCCAAGTCGACCGTCTGGTATCGCCAATGTCCGCCAAGTGCCATCGCCGCTCGGCCCGAAGTGAAGAGATCCATGGTTGACATCGACTGGGTGTCCGACGAGGTAGGAGCGACCCTGTGCTTGTGGGCCAGATCGGCGTAGAACTGGATACCTTCGAGGAACGCCTCGTTGTCGAAGTTGAGGTGCGTCGGGTTCATCCGCGGGGTGCACCACGGGACGCCGTTGTTCATGCCGAACAGCGATGCCGCATAGAACGGGACCCAGCTGTCGACGTATCCCCATTGCCCGACCCTGCCGGATCGCTCGCGCTTGGTGAGCGCTTTGGCGGCGTCGAGGAACTCGTCGAAACTCCACGGCTGATCCCATCGCCCGGGCGGCGGGCGCACACCGGCCTCGGCGAATAGCTTTTTGTTGTAGTACAAGAAATTTCCGGACCACTGCTCGGGAAGGGCGTACTGACCGCCGTCGAACGTGAACGTGTCATACAGCGATCTGATGCCGTCTGCCTTCACGTCGGCGGCGAAAGCCTTGTCCTGCGCCAACATGGTGTTGAGGTCCAGGAGCACTCCCCTGGCGGCCAAGCCGGCGTAGGTGACGTCCCACGCCATCAGGACGTCCGGACACTTGCCGCCGGCGCAATAGATCGACATGTGTTGCAACGGATTGCTCCCGGACAACAGCATCCGAACCTTGATGTCGGGGTGCCTGCGCTGGAAGGCGTCAACGACTCGCTTCCGGGCATCCGCCTCTTCCGGATTGGCCGCAAAGAAGAAAGTCAGTGCATCGTCATCGGAACTACATCCGGTGGGCAACGACACCGCCGCCGCGCCAAGCGCGCCGGCGCCAAGCAAAAGCGTCCGCCGATCGAACTGCTTAGTAAGGCCGGTGTTCGTAGTTCATCTCCGTCGTCACTGTGGCAGCGCGAGCACCGCGCTTTGCAAGCGATCGGCATCGCCCACGATGTCGATGCTGTGTATCCTGCCGTCTTCGATGCCGATCTGCAGCAACGCCTCAACCCGGCCCGTCGGCGCGATCGCGATACCGGGGACTCCGTTGATGAGGACCACCACGCCGGCCCGTGCGCGAAGCGCAAACCGCCGGGTTTCCTCGGCGACGTCGGCGGCGCCGCGGAGCTCGGTCGGCACATCGGCGGGCACCAGCTCGCGGTCCACCCGGCGCACCACGTCTGGCGCGAGTAGGTCCAGCAACATACCAATATCACCGCCGCGCGACGCGTCCAGAAACGCTTCGACAATCTTGAGGTGGTCAGCCGTTCGGCTGGGCTCGGCCGAGCCGGCGGCGTGCAGTCGCCCGCGAGCCCGGCTCGCCAGCTTCTTGGTGGCGTCCGGCGACCTATTCAGCAATTCGCCGATCGCGTCGAAGGGTAAGGCGAACACATCGTGCAGGACAAACGCGACGCGTTGTGCGGGCGAGAGCCGGTCGAGAACCACCAGCAGGGCGCGGCTGACCGAATCGGTGAGCAGGACATCTGCGTCGGCTCCCGCGGTGGTGGCCGTGGCCATCTGCTCAAGCTGATGGGGATCGGCAAGCGGCTGTTCTGCTCGCCGTTTGCGAGTCCGCAACTGGTCGAGTGCCTCGCGGGCGGTGATTGTGGTGAACCAACCCGTCAGGTTCTCGATCGTGTCGTGGTCTGCCCGGCTGGCCTTCAGCCAGGCGGACTGCACCGCGTCTTCGGCGTCAGCTGCCGAGCCGAGGAGGTGGAAGGCGACCGACTTCAGGTGTCGCCGATCGCTGTCGAACCGTTGGGCGAGATCGTCGATGGTTCTCATGGTCACCTTTCCCAGGCGAGGGCCGTCAAGGAGGTGAGCACGTCCGACGAACGCTCCCGGTAGAAGAGGAGACCAGCAGTAATGAGCCTATACGCTGTTGTCACGGTGATCACCGCGATCGCCACCGCCGCAGTCGCGATACCCGACTTCATCCCCGCCGGCTTCGTGCTGGCGAACTCGGCCAAGGTCCACGTGCCGCGGTCGTGGCTACCGATGCTGGGCACCCTGAAACTCGCCGGAGCCGTCGGACTTTTCGTCGGTGTCGTCGGCCTGCCGGCTATCGGGATCGCCGCCGCCACCGGCCTGGTGTTGTATTTCATCGGCGCGGTGATCGCGCATGTTCGGGCCCACGTTTTCTACAACATCGCCTTCCCGGGCGCCTACTTAGCGCTGTCGGCGGCATCGCTGGTGCTGCTGGCGGGAAAGTAGCGGATCCGGCGGATTTCGTTGCGGCGCCGGGCAACATCGGCGAATATGACGCCGCGCCCGCGCTGCGACGTGACCGACGCGGCGATGGTGCAGCCCGCAGCGATGAGCTTCGACGCACCGGCCCCAGCGCACCGCGCGACCAGGTCCGCGATGTCGGTGGCATCGTCGTCGCCGAAAGTCATTGTGGCGTCAGGTGACAGCGTCCGCTGTGCGGCGAGCTTGTCTGCTCTGCCGACCGCGTCGACGAAGGCCTTCACCAACTCCTTGCGGCGGGAACCCACCCGACGGAAGCCGGCTGCGAAACCGGCGGTGCCGCGTAGCCGCTGATTACGGATGAGCCCTTGGGACAGTTGGACGGTGGCGGGCACGGCCGATACACCGTTACGCAGGAACTGCAGCATCATGCTCGGCAGCTCCCAATAGGCGCGCAGCGTCGCGACCTTCCATTCGCCGTCGACCTCGCACAGGTCGTAACGAAGAAACGCCGGAATGGTCATGGTGACCGCTGAACCCATGACCACCTGGAGATCGAGATCGCGGACGACGGCCGAGCCGCGGACGACGTCAAGATCACGATGGAAGGCAATGTCACGTGGGCCGATGAAGGTGTCGTAAAAGCGGCCGATCGCTGCGTGTCCCAGGTGGGGTCGGGATCCCACCGGGTCCTCGATACGACCGCCGGCCGTGAACAGCCCGACCCAGCCGGCGCGGTCATGCGCAGCCGCCGCCTGCGGCGACCGCTCCACCGCCGCCAGCAGTGCGGACTCCGGCTGCCCCGTCACGCGCTGGGCACTATCGCGACACCCGCGGCCTGCAAGGCCTTGACGGCCGCGGCGGTGGACTCCTCCCCCGCGCCTGCTGTCAGATCCAGCAGCACCCGCGTGGCCAACCCCTCCTCCGCTGCGTCCTCGGCGGTCCGGCGCACACAGTGCTCAGTGGCGATGCCCACCACGTCCACCTGGTCCACGTCGTGTTGGGCCAGCCAATCGGCCAGCGGCGTGCCGGAATCGTCGGCTCCTTGGAAACCGCTGTAGCCCGCGTCGTAGGCGCCCTTGCGAAAGACGGCGTCGAAGCGGGCGGAGTCGAGATCGGGATGAAATTCCGCGCCGGTGCTGCCGGCCAGACAGTGCGGCGGCCAGGACGACCAGTAATCGGGCCGGTCGGAGAAATGATCACCGGGATCGATGTGGAAATCCTGGGTGGCCACCACGTGGCGGTAGCCGGTGCCCGTTATCAGGTAATCATTGATTGCCCCGGCCAGGGCGGCGCCGCCGGTCACGGGTACCGAGCCGCCTTCGCAAAAGTCGTTCTGTACGTCGACGACGATCAACGCGCGCATAGCACCCACGGTAATCGCCGGTGGGCCCGGATCTAGGCGGCGCCGCGACGGCCGCGACGCGCTGCCGCGGTGTCCAGCGACCACAGATGCGCACAGGTTGGGCACTGCAGATGCAGCACCGCGGCGCTGTTGCTGAGTAGGTACTGCCAATGGTTGTGGCAGTTGCGGCCGCTGCGGCAGTCGCCACATGCGGCGCCGTGATCACAGCTCGGGCAGGCCAGCCAGGCGCGGCGGCTCTTGTCGGCGTGCGGGTCAATCGGAAGCATGGTCCACCGCCCGATCCGGCAACACCCCGGCGCTGACCAGGTTGTCGTAGTGGCGCTGCTGCTCGGCATCGAGATTCGAGTAGAGCATGGAGTACGCCTTCTCCTCTTCGGCCAGCGCGCGAATCGGATCCCAGTCCGCACCGATGGCCTCCAGCACGGCGGTGCGTCGCCGGACCTCGTCGAGGGTCAGGTCATAGGCGAATTCCAGGCCATTTGAGTCGTCCAGCATGAGCCACTCCCACATCCACGTTCAGTGGGAGGTTAGGCTGCCCTAAATTAGGTGGTTTATGCAATGACGTGGGTCACACTTGGTGGTTGATGTTTGTCACAACCGAGCCCGCCGGTCATCGCCGCTCTTCGGCTGGGTAGGGTCGGCAAAGCCAACGCCGCTGGCAGTGCGTTGCATCACGTAGATAGTCAAACTATAGTCCAGACACGTGTCCAGAAAGTTCCCTGACGTCGTTCCCGAACGTTTCGCCATGACACCTACGGGTAACGCCAGTCCGGGATGGACGTGAGTATGCGGATTGCGTTGCTGTCGTATCGCAGTAAAACGCACTGCGGCGGCCAGGGGGTTTACGTCCGTCACCTCAGCCGCGGACTGGTGGAACTCGGACACCGCGTCGAGGTGTTCTCCGGCCAGCCCTACCCCGAAGGCCTCGATCCCCGGGTGGTGCTGACAGAGGTACCCAGCCTCGACATGTATCGGGAACCCGACCCCTTCCGGATCCCGCACCCCCGTGAAATCCGGGACCGCATCGACCTGCGCGAGCTGGCCACGGTGTGGACCGCGGGTTTCCCGGAGCCGCGAACCTTCAGCCTGCGCGCTGCCCGCCTGCTTGCCGGACGGCGGGGCGACTTCGAACTGGTGCACGATAACCAGAGCTTGGGCGTCGGCCTGCTCGAAATCGCAGCGACCGGCCTACCGGTGGTGGCGACCGTACATCATCCGATCACTCGTGACCGGGTGCTCGATCTCGCCGCGGCGCGATGGTGGCGTAAACCGTTGGTGCGCAGGTGGTATGGCTTTTTGGAGATGCAAGAACGCGTCGCCCGCAGCATTCCGGACCTGCTGACCGTCTCGTCGTCGTCGGCCACCGACATCACCACAGACTTCGGCGTCCATCCAGATCAGCTTCACGTGGTGCCGCTGGGTGTCGACACCGACTTGTTCGCGCCGTCCACGGAGCCGCGAATCCCCGGCCGGATCATCGCGATCGCCAGTGCCGACCGACCGCTCAAGGGCGTCGGGCATCTGCTGCAGGCGGTGGCCAAACTCCGGACCCAACACGACCTGGAGCTCCAGCTTGTCGCCAAGCTGGAGCCCAACGGCCCCACCGAGAAGATGATCGCCGAACTCGGCATCTCCGATATCGTCCATATCTCCAGCGGGCTCTCCGACGCCGCGTTGGCGCAGTTGTTCGCGTCCGCTGAAATCGCCTGCATCCCATCACTTTACGAAGGATTTTCACTACCCGCGGTGGAAGCGATGGCCAGCGGCACGCCAATTGTGGCCAGCCAGGCCGGCGCATTGCCCGAGGTGCTCGGACCCGACGGCGGGTGCGCCAGGCTGGTGCGGCCGGGCGATGCCGGCGAGCTGATCAACGTGTTGGCCGAGCTGTTGGTCTCCCCCGAACAACTGCACCGACTCGGCGTGGCTGGTCGCCGCCGAGCCGTCGAGGTATACAGCTGGGAATCGGTCGCCGCGCAGACCGCCCGCGTTTATGAACGCGCGATCAACCGCCAGGTGCCCGTACAGGATTCGGCGCAGGCAGTGGGCGAGCCGTGCTGACGGTGGACTTCGACCGCCTCGGTATCGGTGACGGCACCAAGGTCATCGACGTGGGGTGCGGTGCGGGCCGGCACAGCTTCGAGGCTTATCGCCGGGGTGCTGACGTGGTCGCATTCGATCAGGACGCCGCCGAGCTGAGCAACGTCGACACCATGTTTCACGCCATGGCCGATTCCGGTGAGGCGCCGCGATCGGCTCGAGCCGAAGCCGTGGTCGGTGACGCGCTGGCCTTGCCCTATCCCGATCGGACGTTCGACTGTGTCATCGCTTCGGAGATCCTCGAGCATGTCCCGGCTGACAATACGGTGATCGACGAGCTGATTCGGGTGCTCAAGGTCGGCGGCCGGCTGGCGGTCACCGTGCCCAGGTGGCTACCCGAACGATTGTGCTGGCTGCTCTCTGACGACTATCACAGCAACGAGGGCGGCCACATCCGCATTTACCGTGCTAACCGGCTGCGCGCCAAGATCGCCGAGCGGGGAATGACCTTCACCCATACCCATCACTCACATGCCTTGCATGCGCCATTTTGGTGGCTGAAATGCCTGGTAGGCGTTGATAATTCAGAGCATCCCGCTGTCGTCGCGTATCACAAGATGTTGGTTTGGGACATGATGCGACGGCCTCGGCTCACCCGCCTGGCCGAATCCACCCTCAACCCGCTGATCGGCAAGAGTGTTGCGCTGTACTTCGAGAAACCGGTGCCCGCCGTTGAACTGGTATGAGGCACCGGGCGTCCCTGGCGTCTTCTCTCCTGCACAATGCCGACAGACCGCGGAATCGATTGTCGCGGTGCAAGAGCCATCTGGCGCGATCCCATGGTCGGAAGGCTGGCACACCGATCCGTGGGACCATGTCGAATGCGCGATGGCACTCACCGCGGCAGGCCTGGTCGGTCCGGCGCGACACGCGTTCGACTGGTGTCGGCGCCAGCAGCGTGCGGATGGGTCCTGGCCGATTCAGCTTCGCGCCGGCGCCGTCGAGGACGCCAACAGCGACAGCAACTTCTGCGCTTATGTCGCGGTCGGCGTCTGGCACTACGTACTGATCACCGGTGACCACGCCTTTGCCATCGCGATGTGGCCGACGGTGCGGGCCGCCATCGACTTCGTACTGGAGCTGCAGCTCGAAGGTGGCGAAATCTGTTGGGCACGTGGCCCTTCAGGCCCGGTTACCGAGGCGCTGCTGACCGGGTGCGCCAGCATCTTCCACAGCATTCGGTGTGCTCTGGCGCTGGCGAATTATGTCGACGAGCCGCAACCGGAATGGGAGGTCGCGCTCGGCCGGTTGGGCCACGCGATCACTGCCCACCCCTGGGCGTTCACCGAAAAGCCGCATCACTCGATGGACTGGTACTACCCGATCCTCGGTGGCGCGCTGCGAGGTCCCGCGGCGACCGCCCGAATCACCGAACGATGGGGCGATTTCGTCGTCGACGGCCTGGGCATCCGGTGTGTCGACGACCGGCCGTGGGTGACCGGCGCCGAGACGTGCGAATTGGTGCTGGCGCTCGATGCGATGGGCAACCGGCAGACGGCGTTGCGTCAGTTCGCCGCCATGCAGCATTTGCGTGAAGACGATGGATCCTATTGGACCGGGTTGGTTTTCAGCGACGGAAAGCGTTGGCCCGTCGAACGAACCACCTGGACCGGAGCCGCCGTGATTCTCGCCGCCGACGCGCTGTCGTGCAGCACCGGCGGCAACGCCATCTTCCGTGGCGCCGATCTGCCGCGCGGCCTGGAGGGCGACTACGACTGCGAGTGTGCGATCAGCCCGTCAGACCGCTAGGCCTGCGCGCCGGCCTCTCCGGAGATCCGCTCCAGCACCCGCATTGACCCGGTGACGGATCGCTCCACGAATGTCCCGCTTTGCACTGCGCGGCAATAGATTTGGTAGGGCGCCTGGCCGCCGTCACGCGGGTCGGGGAAGACGTCGTGAATGAGCAGTGCGCCTCCGGGACTCACCCATTTCGCCCACCCGTCAAAGTCTTGATGGGCCGCAGCCTCGCTGTGCCCGCCGTCGATGAACAACAGCTGCAGCGGTGTGCGCCACCCGCTGGCCACCACGGTCGATTTGCCGACCACCGCGACGACGTTGTCGTCGAGGCCGGCGTCGTCGAGCGTGCGCCGCAAGGCAGGCAAAGTGTCGAAACGTCCAGTGGCCTCGTCGACCAGCGATGTGTCGTGGTACTCCCAGCCGGGCTGGTGCTCCTCGGAACCATGATGGTGATCGACGGTGTAGAGAACACTGTCACGGGCCAGCGCCGCCGCCCCCAGCAGCACGGTGGACTTGCCGCAGTACGTCCCAATTTCGACGCCGACACCGTGATCGAAGTAGCTGAGTGCAGCGTCATACAGCGCGCGGCCCTCGTCGGCGGGCATGAACCCGGTGACCCGATCGGCCAGCTCGAATAACCGCGCGGTCCGCTCGTAGGCCGCCGAAAGATCTGAGGAGAACGTCATCAGCTGAACCGTAACAGTTGTCTTGCCGCACCTGGGGCGTTGTAGTAGTGTCCGGACACGTGTCCAACCCGGTAGCTCGGGAATCGACCAGACGGCGACTGACCGCCAGGCAAGCCGACACCGTCGACCGGCTAGGGCAGGCCGCGATGGAAGTTCTTAGCCGAGAAGGCTTCTCCGGCTTGACGATTCGCATGGTCGCCGCGGAGGCCGGAGTCGGCGCAGCGACAGCCTACACATACTTCTCATCGAAGGAACACCTCGTTGCCGAAGTTTTCTGGCGACGGTTAGCGTCCACCCCGGTTCCGACGACCGATTCGCCGGATACGACCGTCCGCGTGATCGCGGTACTGCGGCACATCGCGCTGTTGGTGGCCGATGAACCCGAGCTTGCCGGCGCAGTGACCAACGCACTGCTGGGCAAGGATCCCGAGGTCAAGCATCTGCGGCTGCGGATCGGCCGCGAAATTCATCAACGCCTGGTCGCGGCCCTGGGCCCGGACCGCGCTGACGTTGTCGAATCGCTGGAACTCCTCTATGCCGGAGCGCTGGTGCGCGCCGGCATGGGATATGCCTCTTATGCGCAGATCGCCGAACGGCTCGAAACCTCGGCGCGACTGCTGCTGGCCGGCACACCGTAGCTGCGACACCGGCCGCAACAATTGGCGGTGACAACAGCTGCCGGCTGGCATGATCACGGTCATGGACGTCGTCGATCACCCTGAACGCGACCAACCCTGGGATACCGCGGAGCGCTCTGAGACCGAAGTCCAACGATTAGACCGGAATT
This sequence comes from Mycobacterium sp., assembly GCA_019236925.1. Classification (GTDB taxonomy): domain Bacteria; phylum Actinomycetota; class Actinomycetes; order Mycobacteriales; family Mycobacteriaceae; genus Mycobacterium. Next base: position 11,852 of record JAFAID010000477.1, read on the forward strand.
GGCTCAGCCTCCTGCAAGAGTTGCGGGTGGTGCAGACCGGCGTCCAGCTGCTTACCGGTTTTCTGTTGACGTTGCCGTTCCAGCAGCGCTTCGACGAACTGAACCTGACGATGCGTGTGGTTTATCTGGCAACGGTGGGCTGCTCTGTCGGTGCCACGATCCTGTTGGAGGCGCCGGTCGCGATGCACCGCTTGCTGTTTCGTCGACATCGAATCGAGTCCGTTGTCACGACGGCGCATCGCTTCGCCTACGCCGGGCTATTACTGATCGGCATCGCTCTTACCGGTGTAACCGTGATCATCTTCGGCGCGG
>JAFAID010000523.1 GCA_019236925.1 Mycobacterium sp.
CTACCGAATTGCCGGCGCGCACAAAATGAGCAGCTGATGGGGTGCCTACCAGCCGAGGATGCTCTCACTGGTCGGACGCTTGTGGGGTGCCGGACGTCGTAAGAAATGCAGGGGTTCGTGAGACAAATCGCCGTGCAGTCGACGTGAGACAGTTCGGAAACCGCGAGGTCAGCGCACTGCCAGATGCAACGAAAGTTGAGAACCTACAGATTGCGTCGGTGCTGTCTTCTGCAATGAAATGCCGGCCGGGCACGGTGATTACGCTCTGGTTGGGCCAGGTCCGGCACAGGTCACGAAGCCTGCCGGTGATGATCGCGCCGGGCTCGGCGTTGATGAAGAGCTTGGGCACCGGCGATTGGGCCAACCAGGTGCTGTAGTGGGCCACGATGTCGACCATGTGTGCCGGTTCGCCGTCGATGGGTATCTGGCGCGGCCAACTCAGCGTCGGCCGGCGCGACTCGCCCGGTTCGGTGTAGGGCGCCCGGTAGGCGGCCATATCGTCGTCGGAGAGCGTGGTCAGCATGCCTGCCGGCAAAACCTGCTCGACAAACGCGTTGTGCTCAAGCACCATCTGCTCGCCGGCCGGTGAGCGCAGTGCTTGAAAGATTCGGCGCGGCGTGTCGGGCCAGTCGTCCCAGCGCATCGGCGCGACGATGGCTTCACCGTAGGCGATGCCGGCCACCCGATGAGGATTGTGGGCGGCCCAATCGAAGCCCAGCGCCGATCCCCAGTCGTGTAGCACCAGGACCACATTGTCGCCAAGGTCAAGCTGATCCCACAGCGCGAACAGGTAATCGCGCTGCTCAAGATAGCCGTACCGGTCCGGCCCGGACGGGTGCAGCTTCTCGGAATCACCCATGCCGATCATGTCGCAGGCGACAAGGCGGCCCAGGCCCTGCAGGTGCGGAATCACATTGCGCCACAGGTACGACGAGGTCGGGTTGCCATGCGCGAACACGATAGCCTCGCCCTGTCCGATGTCGCGGTAGGCCATCCGGTGCCCGTTGACGACCGCGGTTTTCTTGTCCGGCTGCAGCATCGGATCTCCTCGGGCTTCAACCGGCGGCGGTCGAGGCCGGCGATGTCGGGCGGAACAGGGCTGGGGCCAGTTCGCCGCGGGCTCGGGCCCGCCGCAGGGCGTCGGCCCACCAGGCCAGATCGTCGAACAGCACGTCGATGGCGGACTCGGTGGCGGGATCGCGCGGGGTGCCCTCAGCGGTGAATGCCTGGTGCACTGTGGGTATCAGCACCGCGTTGCGCATGGGCACCATCTCGGCTTCCACGGCGATCAACGCCAGGTGTTCGACTACGCGCGCGCCGGCGATGCGTCCCCCGCTGTAGGCGACAGCCCCGGCTGGTTTGTTGCGGAACGCGAAGCTGGCGAACACCGTGTCGATCGCGTTCTTGAGCACCGCCGGGACGCTGTGGTTGTACTCGGGCGTGACGAACAGGAACGCGTCCGAGTCCCGTATCGTGCGGTTCCAGTCCGCCACGGACGGCTGGGAATAGGTCGGATTGTGCGGATCACCGACGGTGTCGAAGGTCTCGGCGAACATGGGCAGCGACCAGTCACGCAGATCGAGCACCTCGACGGAGAACCGCCCATCGCTGCGTGCCCGGTTGATCAGCCAGGGCAAGATGCGGTCGGCGCCGCGACCGGCGCGGGTGCTGCCCACGATGATCTTCAACTCCAGCATGGACGATCTCCTTCGCTTTCGGTTAGTGATCGAGGTGCAGATGACGTAGCTTGTCCGGGGCCGCCACCATGTCCAGTGCGGCGATCTTCCCGTCGACGATGGTGAATCCGAGCACCGAGATGGGGTCCTCACGGGTGCCGAACAGCAGCCCCGCCGCACCGTTGACCAGCACGGGGGTGGCAAACGAGACGAAACGCGGAGCGGTGCTGAGCACGTGTTGAACGACCGCCTGCGCTCCGGACAACGCTGGACGGCCTTGCGGACCCACATCGAAGCGCAACACAACATCGGGCGCGAGCACCGACATCAGCGCGTCGAAGTCACCGGTGCGGGCGGCGGCCAAGAATGCGTCGACCACCCGCCGCTGTCGAGCCACATTAGTGTCGGGCTGCGGGGCTTGTTGGATGCGGCGGCGGGCCCGCACGGCCAGTTGGCGGGTGGCAGCCGGACTGCGGTCCATGATCTGTCCGATTTCATCGAACGGCACCGCGAAGATGTCGTGCAGCACAAAGGCGAGCCGTTCGGCGGGGCCTAGACTGTCCAGCACGATCAGTAACGCCAGGCCGAGGCTGTCGGTGAGCTCGGCTTGCTGGTCGGGGCGCTCCTCGGGGATGTCGGCCACCAGCGGCTCAGGCAGCCAGCTGCCGACATAGTCGGTGCGTCGAGAGCGCCGGGCGCGCAGCATGTCGATGCAGATCCGGCTCACCACTGAGGTCAGCCAGTTGCGCAGCTCGTTGATCGAATCGTTGTCGGCGTGCGCCAGCCGGAGCCAGCATTCTTGAACGGCGTCTTCGGCCTCGCTGACAGAGCCGAGCATGTCGTAGGCCACCGACCGCAGATGGGCCCGGTGCTGCTCGAACTGCCCGGCGAGCCAATTCGGGTCGCTCATCAGCTTTCTCCCGCCTGCGAATATGTTCATTGCCTACGACGAATCCGGCCGGCCGGATGTGACATCACCGTCGGGAGCGCTGTCGAGCCACACTCGAGCTATCAGGTGCTCGCTGAGCGCCCACAGCATGGCGCCGGCCTCGGGATCGTGGGCCGCGGGCACCTGTGTCGGCCTAAACGATCGGATGTAGGAGAAGTGCGCACCGGTGACGCCCTCCCAGGCCGGGTCACACAACAGCACGACGATCGACTCGGCGATGCGCTGCGGCGGCAGCGCCAGCAGCGGACGGGCCACCGTGACCGCCCAACGCATCCAGCGCGGGAACTGGTGGCTGATGTTGGTGGTGACCATCCCCGGTTGCAGGCAGGTGATCGTGATGTGGCTGCGTGTGCGTGCCAGCCTACGGGCCAGCTCGACGGTGATGACGTTGTTGGCCTGCTGGAACTGTCTGATCGCGGCCACCGTGCTGAAGCCGTTGGCGAGGTTGATGTCCCGGTAATGGATCCGGCCCTTCTTGACCGCACCACCCACGAACACAACGCGGGCCGATCGCCCTGGCTCACTTGCCGTTTCAAGAAGCGGTAAAAGCTCAGTGGTCAGCGCGAAGCGGGTCAGATAATTGACCGCGAAGTTCGACTCCACGCCCTCGACGGTCACCTCGCGGCGCCCCCGGACCATGCCGGCGCTGTGCACCAGATACTGCAACCCCGCGCAGCGAGCCGCCACCTGCCGGGCCAGGCGGTGGGCTTCGCGCACCAGTGTGAGGTCGGCTTGGATGAAGTGCACCTGCGCATTGCCGGTTGAGCCGCGGATCTCGCGTTCGACCCGGGCGCCTTTGGCGCGGTCACGGCCCACGAGGTACACACGCTGCCCTGCGCCGGCCAGCTCGGCGGCGACCGCGCGCCCGATCCCGTCGGTGCCACCGGTCACCAGTGCCGAAGTTGTCATTGGCGGTGCCCCTTCTGCGTCCTGGTGGCTAGGACGACCCGGCACCGCCGGATGTGACAGGGATCGGAGGAGCGCACCTGTCACATCCGGTGCGCGGCGTTCGTCCTCGGAGGGGTAGGCGGGCGGTCATCGTCGGCCGCCACGATCACCCAGGAAAAGGACGGCACATCATGTCGACACCCACATCGGAACAGTCGGCCGACCGGGTCAGCGCGCTGTTGGCGCAAGCCAAAGCGGCAAGCGGGGGGCGACTGCTGGCCCTGCATCATGATTTGGCGCGCTCACCGGCGACCTTGGCGGCATATCTGGGATTGCGGCGCGCCGGCGCCGATTACGCCACCCTGGAGCCGGCTGTTCGGGCGGCGATCATGCTTACCGTCGGCGCCGTCGACGGCGGCCAGTACTCGCAGGCCATCGCCACCCAGTTGGCGCTCGGTACGGGGATGAGCATCGATCAAACCGTGGCGGTGCGCGCCGGACAGGTCGACGACAGCCGAACTGCGGCGCTGCTGGCGGTGATGCGCGAAGCCGCCGCCAACACCGGTGTGGTCGCTCAAGCCACCCGCGACACGGCGATTGCTGCCGGGTGGCGCGACGAGCAACTCTACGAAGCATTCGTCCATTTGGCATTGACGGTGTATTGCGACTATTTCACCAACTTTGCCGACACCACACTCGACGTCCCACCGGCACCGCCGATCCCCGGTGGGGGTGAACGATGAACACGCTCACCCCTATTCAGCGGCCGGCGTGGCTGCCCACGCAGCGCTGGCCGTTCCCTCTCACCGCATTGGCCACGCCAGCAGGACAGATCGCGGTCACCGATGTCGGCTCGGGTCCCGCACTGTTGTTCGTCCACGTTGGCAGCTGGAGCTTCATCTGGCGCGACCTGCTGGTGCAATTGAGCCCGCGGTATCGCTGCGTTGCCTTCGACGCACCGGGAAGCGGATTGAGCTCGCACCCTAAGGCGCCGGTGAGCCTGCACGAGGCCGCCGATGCCGTCAGCGCGATCATCGACGCACTCGATCTGCACGACGTCACGGTGATCATGCACGATGTTGGCGGGCCGGCCGGGATCGCGGCCGCCGCGCAGCACCCCGAGCGGATCTGCGGGCTTGTCGCGATCAACGCGCTGGGCTGGTCGCCCAGCGGCGCGGCGCTGCGCGGCATGCTCGCCGTGATGGGCAGCGCGCCAGCACGCACCTCGGGCGGCCTGTTGGGGTGGGCGGCCAGACTCAGCGCATCGGCGTTCGGGGCCGGCAAGCATTGGAGTCACGCCGACCGGGCGGTGTTCCTGGCCGGTATGGACCGCGCCGCCCGGCGCAACACCCACCGCTACATCAATGCGCTGCGCCAAGAAAAGGATTTCCTGCGGCACGTCGAAGCCGCACTGCAGGGCCCGCTGGCTAGCCGTCCGCTGCTGACCGTGTTCGGGTCACGCAACGACCCGTTCGGTTTCGGCCGGCGCTGGCAGCAGCTGTTCCCCGACGCCGAACAGCACATCATCCCCGGAGGCAACCACTACCCGATGGGCGATGACCCCACCGCCGTCGCCGAGTGGATCCACCACTGGCACACCAAAAACATTGCGCCAGCGAACACCGCAACTCCCGCCAGGCATATAACCACCGACCCGACACCGCAAGGAGGCTCGCGATGAGCAGCCCAGCCCAACCACACCGCCCCAACATCACACCGGCCGTGGCGCCGATCGGCCCCTCGATCATGGTCAAACTGACGGTGGGGCCGGTGAGCCGAATGCTCAACCCCCTTGTCGGCAAGCTGGCCGGGCGTCGTCACTTCCCGATGGCCCAGATCCACCACGTCGGGCGACGCAGCGGCAACCACTATGTGACATCGGTCGGTGCCCGCGTCAACGGCAATGTTGTCTTGATCCCGCTGACCTTCGGTAACCGGTCGGACTGGGCACGCAATGTGATAGCCGCCCGGGGGTGTTCGATACGACTCAACGGCCGCTCATACCAAGCGGTGCAGCCGCACCTGATCGCTTGGGCAGACTGCAAACCCCTGGTGCGTGGCACATTCGGCCACCTGCAGCCGTTGGCGTTCAGACTGCTGGGAATCAAACAGTTCATGCGGTTACAGATCAGCTGAGATCCCCAAATGGTGGATTTAGACGACGTCGCCGAACTCGCCACGGCCAACGGGCACCTCGCCGTCGTGTCCACCGTGCGCGCCGACGGCACTGTGCAGGCCTCACTGGTCAGCGCCGGCGTGAGTGCGCACCCACTCACCGGACGCAAGGTGCTGGCGTTCGTGGCCGCCGGACGCGTGAAACTAGCCAACCTGCGCGCCCGCCCTACCGCCACGGTGGCCTTTCAGCACCGGTGGAACTGGATCGCGGTTGAGGGCACCGCCGAACTCGCCGGGCCCGACGACACCGGTCTGGGCCTGTCGGCAGGCCAGCTCACCGCGCTGTTGCGGACGATCTTCACCGACGCCGGCGGCACCCACGACGACTGGCCAACTTATGACCGCACCATGATTCGCGAACGGCGCGCCGCCGTCCTGATCGAGCCGACTCGGATCTACGCCAATCCCAGAGTCAGGGAAACACGACGATGACGAGCGTAAAGGTTCCGCCCGCAAAACTGGCTCGCGCCATCGAGCACGTTCGCCACCATCTGCTTCAACTCCATCAACGAACCGTTCCGCCGCCGGTCGTGATGTCCGAACTGATTCTGGGCGCTTGGATATCGCAGGCGATCACCGTTGCCGCTGACCTCGGCATCGCCGACGCCGTAGCAGCAGCACCTTTGCCGGTCGATGCCTTGGCGGCCAGGGTGAACGCCGACCCCGACGCGCTGCGGCGGCTGCTGCGGGCGTTGATCAGCTGTGGCATATTCCGTCAGCGCCGCGATGGCCGTTATGAGCTGAACCCGCTCGGTGACACACTGCGTTCGGCTTCGCCCGCGTCGATGGCGGGTCTGGCGCGGTGGGTGGGGTCGCGCCAACACCGCGAGCATTGGAGCCTGCTGGCAAGCGCGGTCCGGACCGGTAAGGCGATCATCCCGCAGCTGCGCGGCATGGAGGCCTTCGACTACCTCGGCGAGGAGCCCGAACTGGCTGAGGTGTTCAACCAGGCCATGACAAACCTTTCGCAATCAGCGGCGGCCCCAATAATCGCGGCCTACGACTTCACCGGCTATTCCACAATCGTCGATGTCGGCGGCGGACACGGCGAACTTCTTGCTGCCATCCTGGCGGCGGCACCGGCTGCACACGGGGTTCTCTACGACCTGCCGCACGTCGTTGTCGGAGCCCCACCATTGCTGCACGAACTCGACGTCGCCGACCGAGCCCGAATCGCCGAAGGGTCGTTTTTCGACAGCGTGCCAGCTGGCGGCGACATCTACATACTCAAGAATGTCATTCACGACTGGCCGGACGATAAGGCTATCCAGATCTTGCGCAACGTGCATGTCACCGCCGACACAGCAACCACGGTCTTGCTGATCGAAATCGTGATCCCAGAACACCATCGTGAATCCATCGGCAAATGGACCGATCTGGAGATGCTGCTAGCCTCGGCTGCGCGCGAACGCACCGCGGCCGAATACCGTCATCTACTCCAACAAGCCGGATTCCAGACGACGCGAGTAATCGAAACCGCCTCGCCGTACAGCATCGTGGAGGCCTGGGCGGGGTAATCTCCCTGCAGGATGTGCGCCGGCAATGTCGGCGCCGCAGCGACGCAGGAGACCCGCAGCGTGCAAGATGGCCTTCGCAACCCCAACTGCAGTCCGAACCGGCGAATCGGGCGAGGCCCAGCCTTCCAATCGACCTGAAAGACCGTCTGTTACGCTCATCGCTGAGCTCAGCCCCGCTGCCGGGAACTCACGCCGGAAGTCTCCGGACTCACCCAGGGCGGTACCGACAGTACAGACAGCCTTTACGGTGCAGGGTTCACTGGGAGCTTGACGGACTAAGCTGATTTATCTACGCACGGACCGCTGATTTCAGCGGCTTAACCCCTTGCCCTGCGGTGGCTTGGGCGAGGCGGAAGCTATCGCCTTGTGTGACAACGACATGCGCATGGTGCAGCAGCCGATCAACGGTGGCGGTGGCCAGCGTCTTAAGTTCCCGCGCTAAGTTCCCGCACACCCCCTGGGCTATCTGTCCTCACGGCTAATGTCCGCCGCCGTTTCGGAAATAGTCGTCCTTGGTGTAGGTCTGCCCGGCCACGCGGGCTCGCTCGGCTTCCTTGAACGCGCGGTTGAGGTCGGCGTCGGTCTCGGTCTCCCGCAACTCGTTATACAGCCCGATGTCCATCGCGTAGATCCCGGGGATGGGCTCTTGCAGGTGCCGGGCGGCGACGGCCTCGTCGGAGGCGTACCTATCTTCGCGCCGGATGGACTCGGCCCTCAACTTGGTGATCGCCTCTTGCTTGCTCGGCGCGCTCACAGTCCAGTCCGCGCCGGGATACCACGCCGTCCATGACCGGCCGCGTTGCTCGAATTGCGGCTCGGTGTGGAAGGCCCAGCGCGAGTACGGCCCGGTGGGGTTGTCGTAGTCGGGTGGCCGGTACTTGTCCAGTTCGGTCATGTTGCCTCCGATCACGGGTAGCCCCCGCTGCGGTCGGTGGGACTCCAGCCACGGTTGATGGATCCGTCCAGGTA
>JAFAID010000551.1 GCA_019236925.1 Mycobacterium sp.
TCGAGACGACCCTCGAGAACAGTTCGCTGCTGGTTGATCGTGCCCATGATTTCGGAGTGCTTGCGCTCGGCGTCGGCCTGCAGTGCATCGGCCTTCTCCTGAGCCTGGCGCAGCTGCGTTTCGGAGCGGGTTTGCGCATCGGCCAGCATCGCATCGGCGCGCTGACGGGCCTCGGCAACCGTGGTTTCCGCCTCGCGTCGTGCGTCGCCGACGATCTGGTCGGCATTGGCCCGCGCATCGGCCATCAGCTTCTCCGACTCCGCCTTGGCGGTTCCGGTCAGCCGGTCGGCGGTGTCCTGGGCCAGGCTGAGCACCCTGGCCGCCTTCAACGCCTGCTCCTCGTCGAGGGGGACGGCCGCGGGCTGGGGGGCGGGTTGCTGCGGCGGCGGCTTGACGGGCTCAGGCTCGGGCTCATACCGCGGAATGGCTTGGGTGGCTTGGGTACTGGTGCCGCCACCCGCGCGGGCGCCGGCCAGCTCCTGGTCCAGCTCGTTGACCCGCTGACGCAGGTCGGAGTTCTCCTCGATGAGCCGGGTCAGCTCGTTTTCCACCAGGTCGAGGAAGGCGTCGACCTCGTCCTCGTTGTAACCACGCTTGCCGATCGGCGGCTTACTGAACGCCACATTGTGGACGTCGGCGGGTGTCAGCGGCATTCTTAGCCCCCTCGGGTGTAGACAATCAAGCCGATCAGGAAAGTGTAGGTCGGCATGAACGTTGTCGTAGCCATACTGCAACTGCCGCCCATCCTGTCACACCAGACCCGCCGGTTGCCGATTCGCCCAATAAATAAGACCGAATTTCAAAGTTTAAGAGACGACAAATCAACGCCTTAACCGATTGAAATCCAGTGCCGCAAACCGTCCCGGCCCGCGGTTGCGGCCGATGGTCGGAAGTTCGCGGATTCAGGCGTGGTAATCCAGCGCCATCGTCATGCCGATGAACGCGACCAGCAGCAGCACCATGATGGACAGGTCGAAACGAACGGCACCGACGGTGAGCTGCGGTATCAGCCGACGCAGCAGCTTCACCGGCGGGTCGGTGACCGACAGGATGATCTCGAGGATGACCACGGTGGCGCCTCGCGGGCGCCAATCCCGGCTGAAGGATCGGATGAACTCAACGACGACCCGTGCGATCAGCAATAGCCAGAAGATGAAGAGCGCAAAACCAACGGAGTGGACGAACAGCGTCAACTAGAGCCCGACCTTAGTGATGAAGAAGATGTGACTTTGATGACAGCCCCGGCTGCGGCCAGCACGGCAACGCCAGCCTACCGACTCCAGCGGCCCATACACATCCGCCCAGCAACGAGCCCGCTCTCCAGGCCGAGCCGCGGGCGGCTACTGGTAGGCGTAGAAGCCGGTCTCGGCGAGGCGTCGGCGCTCCTCGGGCGAGACGTCGACGTCGGCGGGTGAGAGCAAAAACACCTTGGTCGCCACCTTGTCGAAGGAACCGCGCAGTGCAAACGCCAGCCCTGCCGCGAAGTCGACCAGCCGTTTCGCGTCGGCGTTGTCCATCGAGACCAGGTCCATGATCACCGGGGTACCGTCGCGGAACCGCTCCCCGATGGTGCGGGCCTCGCTGTAGTCCTTGGGCCGCAGCGTGGTGATCTTCGACAATGGGCTGCTCTCGTCGAACAGCATCGCCATCCGGCGCGGGTCCATCGCCAGGGCGCCGCGGGTAGAGCCTCGCAACGATCCGAAGCGCGGCCGGGCCAGGTCGCCGCGGTCATACTCATGCGCACGGAATCGGGGCTCGTCAGGGTAGCCGCCACGATAACTGCCTGATGCAAAGTCACTGGGCTCGCCGCGCGGATCATCGTAGTCGCGCCCCTCGTAGCGGCCGTACCCGTCGTCGGCGAACCGCTGCCGGGGGTAGCCGCCCCGGGTCGGGGCATGGTCGTCGTAATACTCGTCGTCGTAGTCCTCCATCGGAGCCATACCGAAGTAGGCCTTGACCTTGTGCAATGTGCTCATCCGTGACCCCTTCTAGGCTCTGGGAGTTGCGGTGTCTGTGATGAAGATGTGACTGGAGTGACTAATTAGGTGACGGTAGCGGTCTCTTGCCCAATAACGCGGTACCGACACGCACACACGTCGAACCATGTTTGACCGCGCTTTCGAGGTCGTTCGACATCCCGGCCGATAACCCCGCGGCATTTGGATACGCTTGGCGCACTCGCTGGTGCTCCGACTCCAAGCGCGCGAACGCCGTATCGGGGTCCCAGTCCAGCGGCGGGATGCCCATCAGCCCAATCAATTCCAGGGATTCGGCAGCTTCGACCTGCGCACATATTTCGTCGACGGCGCTGGAATCCGAGACGTCGACGCCGCCTCGGGACACGTCGCCGTCGAGGCTGATCTGCACATAGATCCGCAGCGGATCCGCCCGACGGCCGTCACTCAGTGCAGCCGCCACGGCGCGGTCCAGCGCCCGCACCAACCGGGTGCTGCTGATCGAGTGGGCGGTGTGCGCCCAGCTGGCCAACGAGCGGGCTTTGTTGCGCTGGATCTGGCCCACCATGTGCCAGTGCGGGAGTGTCGTTGTGGAAGAGGATGTCGCCGATGTCGGGGTGCCGGCCAGCAACCTCGCGACTTCGCCCACCTTCGCCGCCGCCTCCTGTTCGCGAGATTCGCCGAAGGCGGCGCATCCCAAACTCGACAAAATCGCCACATCGGTTGCTGGAAAGAATTTGGTAATAGGCAGAAGTTGAATTTCGTCGACTTTGCGGCCCGCCGCTTCGGCGGCCGCCGCGATCCGCGATCGTAACGCTGTCAAAGCGTCGACCAATTCCGATTCCCGTTCCGGTTGGGGTGAAAGTTTTACCGCCACTCGACAGTCCTGGCTCATTCCATCCACACCACCGATGCGAGCCGTCCGGTCGGTGCGTCGCGGCGGTGACTGAACAGGCTCACGTCGTCCACCGTGCACCGCGGGTCGATATCGACGGCGCCCACGCCCAAAGCCTTTAGCTGACAGGCGATTCCAGCACGAAGGTCCAGACCGGGCGTGCCGGTCGAGGTGGCGGTGCGACTGCCCGGCAACGCCGCCTCGACCTCGTCGGCCATTGCCGCGGGAACTTCGTAGTTGCGGCCGCTGACCGCGGGGCCCAGTAGCGCGGAGATGTCCGGTTGATGCGCGCCCGCAGCCAGCATGGCCTCGACCGCTCGGGCCACCACGCCGTCGCGCGCTCCGACCCGACCGGCATGCACGGCCGCAATGACACCGGCCCGCGCGTCGGCCAACAGTACCGGTACGCAATCGGCGCTGACCACCGCCAAGGCCAGCCGCGGCGTGCTGGTCACCAACGCGTCGGTGTCCGCGAGCGGGGTATTGCGCGGCCCGTCGACCACCTCGACCCGATCACCGTGAACCTGGTTCATCCACACCACCCGGTCCACCCCAAGGCCGATCGCGGCGGCCAGCCGCGTCCGGTTGGCCGCCACCGCGGCCGGATCGTCGCCGACATGGTCACCAAGGTTGAAGGTGTCGAACGGCGGCGCCGAGACGCCGCCGGCGCGAGTAGTGGTCACCCGCCGGATGCGAACGCTCACATATCCAGTATCCGGCTCGTGCAGCGCCGACTCGCCCCGACGGCATGCCGCACTCCCTCCCACGCCGCTTCGCGGCCCGTATGTCTCGCGGCTAGCGCCGCATGAAAGGCGGCACGTCGACATCGTCGTCCTCGCCGCCGATGTCAAACGTTGCGCCGTTGGTCGGCACCGGCACGCTGAGCGCGTCGGCGGGCTCGAACAAGCTTGAACTGACCTTGCCGTGCTTTGCCGCCGCAATCGTCGACGCACCGCCGCTGCTGCTGCTCTGGCCGGTGCTCTGGCCGCTGCCGACAATCGGCTTTCGGCCTGGCCCGCTCGCGTCGAAGCCCGCCGCGATCACCGTGACGCGCACCTCGTCGCCGAGTGAGTCGTCGATGACGGTGCCGAAGATGATGTTTGCGTCCTGGTGGGCGGCGTCTTGCACCAGCGAAGCCGCCTCGTTGATCTCGAACAATCCCAGATCGCTGCCGCCGGCGATGGACATCAGGACGCCCTGCGCGCCCTCCATGGACGCTTCCAGCAGCGGCGAGTTGATCGCGATCTCGGCCGCCTTGAGCGCGCGGCCGTCGCCGCGAGCCGAACCGATGCCCATCAACGCCGTGCCAGCCCCCGACATGATGCCCTTGACGTCGGCGAAGTCGACGTTGATCAGGCCCGGGGTGGTGATCAGGTCGGTGATGCCCTGCACACCGTTGAGCAGCACCTCGTCGGCGCTGCGGAAGGCGTCCATCAACGAAACCGCGGCGTCGCCCATCTGCAACAGCCGGTCGTTGGGGATCACGATGAGGGTGTCGCAGCTTTCCCGCAGCGCCGTGATGCCGTTTTCGGCCTGGTTGCTGCGCCGCTTGCCCTCGAACGAGAACGGTCGGGTGACGACGCCGACCGTCAAGGCGCCCAGCTTGCGGGCGATGGTGGCGACGACGGGCGCCCCACCGGTGCCGGTGCCGCCTCCTTCGCCGGCGGTCACGAACACCATGTCGGCGCCGCGAAGCAGCTCCTCGATCTCATCCTTGGCGTCTTCGGCGGCCTTGCGTCCGACCTCCGGGTCGGCACCGGCGCCCAGCCCGCGGGTCGAGTCGCGCCCGACATCGAGCTTGACGTCGGCATCACTCATCAACAGCGCCTGAGCGTCGGTGTTGATGGCGATGAACTCCACGCCTTTGAGGCCCTGCTCGATCATCCGGTTGACGGCGTTCACGCCGCCACCGCCGATGCCGACGACTTTGATGACGGCAAGGTAGTTGTGCGGGGGGGTCATGGGTGGCCTTCCTCCTGGTACGTCTGGTGCCGAACCACGGCGCCAACCCTCAACCTCAACTAAAGGGTTAGAGTTATGTCAAGTTGTTTAGCGCAAACAGAATGGTATGGCCGCCGCGCGCGCGATCGGCGCAGGCGCGCCGAGGCGAGGCGGGCGAATTTCGGCCAATTTCTGCCGGCGCCAACGC
>JAFAID010000001.1 GCA_019236925.1 Mycobacterium sp.
GATTCCCGCTCAATGGCGACGAGCGGACGGGGCTCAGGTGTTGTCGGCTACAATGTGCAGGTCGCGGTCGACACCGAGCATCATCTGATCGTCACGCACGAGGTAACCAATATCGGCTCCGACCGCTCGCAGCTCGCGCGTGTGGCCAAGCAAGCCAAAGCCGTGCTGCAAACCGATGCCCTGGAAGCGGTCGCCGATCGCGGCTAATTTAACGGTGAGGAGATTGTCGCGTGCGATCAGGCCGGTATTACAGTGATCCTGCCGAAACCGATGACGTCGGGCGCCAAGTCTGAGGGCCGCTTCGGCAAGCAGGACTTCGTCTATTTGCCCGAGGATGACGTCTATCGCTGCCCAGCTGGCGAACGGTTGAAATACTACTATACCAATGTCGAGAACGGGCTGAAGCTGCATCGCTACTGGACCAACGCGTGCCGGACCTGCGCGCTGAAAAGCCGCTGCACCACTGGGGTGCAACGCCGCATCACACGCTGGGAGCACGAGGATGTGCTCGAGGTGGTGCAGCGCAGGCTCGACGAGGATCCAAAGGCCATGCGTCGGCGACGCGAGACGGTCGAACATCCCTTCGGCACCATCAAGGCCCGCATGGGAGCAACCCACTTCCTAATGAAGACGCTGCCGCGTGTGGCCGCCGAGATGGCACTGCACGTGCTCGCCTACAATCTGACTCGCGTGATAAACATCTTCGGACCGGGCCGCCTCATAGCAGCAATCCGAACCTAGTGTGGTGTCTCTGAAATAGCGTTATGTTGGGCGGCGAGCACGCGTCTCGCGGCGTCAATTTTGCGCAAGATGTCTTCGCCCTTTGCCTTCCAGACGTAGCGTCGGGGGTTGTCGTTGCGCGCCGTCAGGAAGGTAATGATGGCATCGGCCAGTTCGCGCGTTGAGGCAAAGCTCTTTTCGCCGATGAACGACGTCAGTTCTCCAAAGAAGCGCTCGACCAGGTTCATCCACGACGATGATGTCGGGGTGAAGTGCATGTGGAAACGGGGATGCCGCTCCAACCATTTCTTGACCTGCGGGTGTTTATGAGTGGCGTAATTGTCGGCAATAATGTGGATGTTGAGATCGGGCGGGCTCTGCTGGTTGATCAGTTTGAGAAAGGCCAGCCATTCCTGATGACGATGGCGCGCCGCGAGGTGGGTGATCAGCTTGCCGTCGAGATAATTGAGCGCGGCGAACAAGGTCAACGTGCCATGCCGCACGTAATCATGGGTCCTGGTACGGATGTGGCCAATACCCAAAGGCAATCCCGGCTGTGTGCGCTCGAGCGCTTGGCATTGCGATTTCTCATCGCAGCACAGCACCAGGGCCTTCTCCGGCGGGTCGAGATAGAGCCCGATCACGTCCCAGAACTTCTGTTCAAACCGCTTGTCGTTGGACAGTTTGAAGGTGCGCGAGAGGTGCGGCTTGATGTCGTTGGCGGCCCACAGCCGCTGCACGCTGGCTGCCGAGATGCCGACGGCACGCGCCATCGTGCGGCAGCTCCAGCGCCCCAGCTCGGGCGGCGGCGTGACCGCGCGCTCCAGCACTTGCTGGGCGGTCCCTTCCGCCAGCCACGGCTTGCGGCCACGTCCCGGCGCATCGCGCAATCCGGCCAGCCGGTCGGTCACAAACCGCCCGACCCAGCGATTGACTTGCAGACGCGATATGCACAGGCGGTCGGCGATCTGCTGCTGGGTCAGTCCCTCCGCGCTCAGGAGGACAATCTCCGAGCGCCGACGATCGCGTACCAGGATCGTGCTTGCGCGCGCCCGGCGCCGCAACTCCTCAGTCTCGTCCGGTTGCAATTCGATGCGCTGCCGAGCCATGATGGCCTCCCCCAATGGCGGGCAAATCGTACCAACGCACCCAAAGTCTTGCAATCTTATTTCCGAGACACCACACTAGGCTGCTGAGCGGAGACTGTCTCCCGATGCTATGAGCCTGGCATGGCGGCGCCGCGCCGCAGCCGCCTTACCGCGGCTCACGTCGCTCGGTTTTTACACGACCAAGACCCTTTCCGGACATAAGCGGGGGTGTCAGTTTCCTTCAAAAGGCCATCCACCGACCGAGCGGTCGGATAGGGGGCAGCCGCTGCTGCCGAGCTCGGCCAGATGGCAGTGAGCACGTCGCTCGGACCCCCGTGGCCGCTTCCAGGCATGCGCGTCACATCCATTGACTGGACGCAGAGCTGGCTATCGGTTATTGTTTGCTACCCGTAATCACGGTCTCGAAGCTCGCGGCAGCGAGCAGGTCGAGGAGTTAGAGAACTTATGAATAAGGGGTGATGGCACGGCTGGTAAGTATGCAGATCGCTCCCATCGACGACAGGGGTGGCAGCGCGGTTGTCGGATCGCTTCCCGGCCGACGGCCTCACATACGACAACCCGACCTAAATGCGAAATCGATCATGCGGCATCAAGGCGGGGCGGGTGCCACAAAGCACGCCCAGGGGTATCGGAGCGACGCTAGCGATTATCCTTGCGAGGCGGTGAGCGTTGAGCCGTACACGGGGCAGTCTTACCACTCGGTCGATTGCTATGAT
>JAFAID010000029.1 GCA_019236925.1 Mycobacterium sp.
GGCCGCCGCCGTAGGTCGGCAGCACCAGCACATACGGCCGGTCCACCTCGATACGACCGTGCAGCGGTATCCGCGTCGCCGGAATACCCAGCTTCTGCACGAAGCGGTGGGTGTTCTCCGACACGCTGGAGAAATACACCAGGCTGCAGGACGGCATGCCGATCTCCTCCTGTCCGACTGCGCCGCTGCCGGCTATGCGCTCAGCACGGCACCGGCGAGAGCCTTGATCCGGTCGGGCCGGAAACCCGACCAGTGGTCGTTTCCGGCTACCACAACGGGAGCCTGCAGATATCCCAGCGCCATCACGTAGTCGCGCGCCTCGGAATCCAGGCTGATGTCGACCTTCTCGTAGGCGATGCCTTGCTTGTCCAGTGCCTTGTACGTGGCGTTGCACTGCACACATGCCGGCTTGGTGTAAACGGTGATGCTCATCGGCGGTTACGACTCCTCTGTCGACGGTGGGAACACGACACGGACTGGCAACTACTGGGGTACTGCTCTGCACTGCTTTTCAGCAGACCGCCGCGCCACAGAATTCCCATCTTGCCGATCCGCGTTCAGCCTGCGTGGGATGCCGGCTGACGCGGCCCGGCCAACCTGGTGACACTGGGTCTGTCGGTGTCCGAAACACTACACCTAGTGGGTGACAATCAGAAGAGGTACAACATGTTCTGAAAAACATTCGTGAAATTCCCTGGTCGTAAGCCCTCGCGTCGGCACCGCTTCGGCGTGTCGTAGATCACAAAGTGGTCTCGCGACGATGTACACCTAGGTTTACCACCCCCCACCGACAAGTCCCGCCGTCCCGATCCGCACAGCAAAGCGCCCCAGCGGCGTGCAAACCGCCGGGGCGCGTCCAGGAATCAGCCCACTTCGGCGACCAGCTTGCCCACCGCATCGCGCACGTTGGACACCAGCTCGGCATGCTCCCGCGGTGCCTGGCCATTCAAAGATCCGAACGGCACGGACAGCTTGATCGACTCGACCACGCGCGGACCGGCGATCCCGAAGGACTTGCGGGTCTCGTCATGTGCCCAGACGCCGCCGTAGCGGCCGAACGACCCGCCGATGACCGCCAGCGGCTTGTCTTTCAGAGCCCCGTCGCCGAACGGCCGGGAGAGCCAGTCGATGGCGTTCTTGATGACGGCCGGGATGCTGCCGTTGTATTCCGGGGTCACCACCAGGGTCGCATCGGCGTCGGCCGCGGCGGCCCGTAGCGCGGCGACCGCGGCCGGCGCGTCGTGGACCTCGTCGTTGACTGCGGGGTCGATCTCCTCGTTGTAGAACGGCAGCTCACCGAGCTGCTCGAAGATGCTTACCGTGACGCCGTCCGGCGCGACGTCTGCCGCCAACTCGGCGATCTGACGGTTGATCGACGCGGCACGCAGGCTTCCCACCAGCGTCAGAACCTTGATGTCCGACATGTCCTTGTCCCTTCGATAGTTCGTCTACATCCTCGCATGACTAAAACGGACCGCAGTCCGGATTATTCCAGCCTGAGTTAAAGTGCAGGTGTGAGCGCCGTCGATTGGTTGGGCGAGCTACCCCCTTCCGCTCCGCCGGAGCGCGGCGACGCGGCCCGCAACCGGGTGTTGTTGCTGGACGCCGCGCGCCGGCTCATCGCCGAACGCGGCGCCGATGCGGTCACGATGGACGACATCGCCGCGGCCGCGGGCGTCGGCAAGGGAACGGTGTTCCGGCGGTTCGGCAGCCGGGCCGGCCTGATGATGGTGCTGCTCGACGAGGACGAGCGGGCCAGCCAGCAGGCGTTCCTGTTCGGCCCGCCGCCGCTGGGTCCGGATGCGCCGCCGCTGGATCGCCTGCTCGCGTTCGGGCGCGACCGGCTGCGTTTTGCCCACGTCCACCACGAGCTGCTCTCCGCCGCCAATCGCGACCCCCTGACTCGCTACGGCTCGCCGGTCAATGCCCCCTTCATGGTGCTACGCATGCATGTTCGGATGCTGCTGGCCTCGGCTGGGACGACCGGCAACCTCGACGCCCAAACCGATGCCCTGCTCGCGCTGCTCGACGCCGACTACGTCGAACATCAGCTGGACGACGCCGGCCAGACCCTGCAGACATTAGGCGATGGGTGGGAAAGCCTGGCGCGCAAGCTGTGTGGCCGGTGAGCGACTCGCGTTCGGCGGCGAAAAGGTGGATCCTGCACGTCGACCTCGACCAATTCCTGGCCTCGGTCGAACTGCGCCGCCACCCGGAGTTGGCCGGCCTGCCAGTCATTGTCGGGGGCAACGGCGATCCGACCGAAGCGCGCAAGGTGGTCACCTGCGCGTCATATGAAGCACGCGAATTCGGCGTGCACGCGGGTATGCCGCTGCGCACCGCGGCCCGGCGCTGTCCCGACGCCACTTTCTTGCCGTCGGATCCCCCGGCCTATGACGCGGCCTCTGACCAGGTGATGGGATTGCTGCGCGACTTAGGGCATCCGGTCGAGGTGTGGGGCTGGGACGAGGCTTTTATTTCCGCGCCGGCCCGAGGCGACGCCGAGGACCCCAGCGAACTCGCCGAACAGATCCGCGCCGTCATCTCCTCGGCAACCGGGCTGTCCTGCTCGGTGGGCATCAGCGACAACAAGCAACGCGCCAAGGTCGCCACCGGATTCGCGAAACCGGCCGGCGTCTCTACCCTTACTGACGCGAACTGGATGACGGTGATGGGCGACCGGCCGGTCGACGCGCTCTGGGGCGTCGGCCCGAAGACTGCGAAAAAGCTTGACACCCTTGGCATCAGCACCGTCTGGCAATTGGCGCATACCGATGCCGAGCTGCTGACGTCCACGTTCGGCCCGCGGACCGGGCTCTGGCTGTTGCTACTGGCCAACGGCGGCGGCGATGACACGGTCAGCGCCGAGCCGTGGGTGCCGCGCTCGCGCAGCCACGTCGTGACCTTTCCGCAGGATCTCACCGATCGAGCTGAAATAAATTCAGCGGTAACCGAATTGGCCCGGAAGGCGCTGAGCGAGGTGGTCGCAGCCTCGCGGATCGTCACCCGGGTCGCCGTGACCGTCCGCACCGCCACGTTCTACACCCGCACTAAGATCCGCAAGCTCGACGAACCCACGACTGACGCCGAGGCGATCGTCGCGGCCGCGCTGCGGGTGCTGGACCTGTTCGAGTTGGACCGCCCGGTACGGCTGCTCGGGGTGCGCCTGGAACTGCAGATGCCGCAATAAGTCAGCGCGATACCGGTGCGGGTTTCAGCGCTCGGGCGAACACCACGTTGACTTGACGCATCGCGATGCTGTAGGGCCACCACGCGACCCGTTTGAACGCGTACAGCGCGCGGATGTCGGCCGAGGTGTAGATCAGGAAGCGGTTTTTGGCGACTCCGGCCAGGATTTTTTCCGCGGCTTTTTCCGGGGACACCGCGTGGCCGCTGAAGCGATCCACCCAGCGACTGACCTGCGGGTCGTCGCGGTCGACGCCGGCGATCTCGACGGTGTTCACCAACGGTGTTCGCACCGCACCCGGCACCACCACCGACACCCCGATGCGGTGCCGGGCCAAGTCGAAGCGCAGTACTTCGGACAGGCCGCGCAGCCCGAATTTGCTTGCGCTGTAAGCGGCATGCCACGGCAACCCGATCAGCCCGGCGGCCGAGGACACATTGACCAGATGACCGCCCCGATGGGCGGCCACCATCGGCGGCAGGAAGCTCTCGATGACGTGGATCGGGCCCATCAAGTTGATCGCGATCATCTTGGTCCACTGCTCGTGGGTCAGCCGGTCGACGGTCCCCCACGCCGAAACTCCGGCGATGTTCATCACGATGTCCATGCTCGGGTGGTTGGCGTGGATCTCAGCGGCGAATGCGGCGACGTCGTCATAGTTGGAAATGTCCAGCGCCCGATGCTCGGGCACCTGTGCGCCCAGCGCACGAACATCGGCCACGGTCTGCGCCAGACCGTCGGCGTTGCGGTCCGTCAGGTAGAGCTCGGCGCCGTGGCCGGCGAGCCGTAACGCGGTCGCCTGGCCAATGCCGCTGGCCGCACCGGTGATGAAGCACCGCTTACCCGCGAACGTCGTTTGCACCATGAGAGATGACGATACCGACGGTACTGCCCGGCTCGCCCCCTCGCCGCTTCGCGGCCGGGAGGTACCCCCACCTCACCCCGCTCCGCGGGGACGCATCGTCGCCGGGCGCGGTAACGACTAGGTCGTGCCGCCACCCCACAGCGCGTTGAGCCACAGCGCCTCGAGCACCCGCACGCCACGCTGCACGTCGCCGTCGGCGCCCAGGAATGCGGTGTCGCCGGAGAGTGTCTGGGCGGTGGTGACCGACAGCGTCCGTCCAACGCCGGGATGTCGTCGGTAATGGGGTGGGCCGTGCCGGCCCGCATCTCGTCTTTGACGATGCCGATGATCTGCTGGATCACGCCTTCGACCTGCTGGTCGAGAAGGTCGCGGATCTCTGCGTCGGTGCTGCGGGCGGCGTTGCAGGCCGACATCACCGGGTCATTGTGTGCATAGACCGCG
>JAFAID010000114.1 GCA_019236925.1 Mycobacterium sp.
CCGCATTGGGTATGGAGCACTACGAGCGGTTCTGGGTCCGAGACGAGATAACCGGCGAGGAATACCAATGGGGACAAGCCAACTACATACGCATCGACCCTGGCCGCGCGCTCGCCCACATCATCAACATGCCGCTCATACCGTCCGAATCACGAATGACGCTGCTGCGCCGGAGGTGACACCGCGATGAAGCCCGCCGACCAACTCGCCAGGAGCCACCTGGCGCCCGATCCACGCGACTTGGCCCGCCTGGTGGCCGGTGAGCATCACAATCCGCACGGTGTCCTGGGCGCCCACGAATACGGCGACCACACAGTCATCCGGGCCTTCCGGCCGCACGCCATCGAAGTGGTCGCACTGATCGGCGAAGACCGGTTTCCGCTGCAGCACATCGACTCCGGACTGTTCGCGGTGGCGCTGCCGTTTGTCGACCTCATCGACTACCGCCTCGAGGTGAGTTACCACGGCTCCGACCGGCACACGGCCGCCGACGCCTACCGCTTCCTGCCGACGTTGGGCGAAGTCGATCTGCATCTGTTCGGCGAGGGGCGTCACGAACGACTGTGGGAAGTGCTGGGCGCCCATCCACGCTCGTTTACCACCGCCGACGGCGTGGTCGAGGGCGTGTCATTCGCCGTCTGGGCGCCCAACGCCAAGGGCGTCGGCCTGATCGCGGAGTTCAACGGCTGGACCGGCAACGATGCTCCGCTGCGGGTACTCGGCTCGTCGGGCGTGTGGGAGTTGTTCTGGCCGGGCTTCCCACTCGATGGCCTGTACAAGTTCCGGGTGCACGGCGCTGACGGCTCCGTCACGGACCGGGCCGACCCCCTCGCGTTCGCCACCGAGGTGCCACCGCATACGGCATCGCGGGTCAACGTGAGCGACTACCGCTGGGCTGATGACGACTGGATGACAGCCCGCGCCCAGCGCAATCCGGTATTCGAGCCGATGAGCACCTACGAAGTCCACCTTGGCTCGTGGCGACCGGGCCTGTCCTATCGCGATCTTGCTCGTGAGCTGACGGATTATGTAGTGACGCAAGGGTTTACCCACGTCGAGATGCTGCCCGTCGCCGAGCACCCGTTCGCCGGATCCTGGGGATACCAAGTCACGTCCTACTACGCGCCAACCTCCCGCTTCGGCACACCGGACGAATTCCGCGGGCTCGTCGACGCGCTGCACCAGGCCGGAATCGGCGTCATCGTCGACTGGGTCCCCGCCCACTTCCCCAAGGACGCGTGGGCGCTGGGCCGTTTCGACGGCACCGCACTTTACGAGCACCATGACCCCCGCCGCGGCGAGCAACTCGACTGGGGCACTTACGTGTTCGACTTCGGCCGCGCCGAGGTGCGCAATTTCCTGGTGGCTAATGCGCTGTATTGGCTGGAGGAATTCCACATCGACGGGCTGCGAGTCGACGCCGTCGCTTCGATGCTGTATCTCGACTACTCGCGCCCCGCCGGCGGCTGGACACCGAACGTCTACGGCGGCAGGGAAAATCTGGAAGCCGTGCAGTTTTTGCAGGAGATGAACGCCACGGCACACAAGGCGGCGCCGGGGATCGTCACGATCGCCGAGGAGTCGACATCGTGGCCAGGTGTATCGAGGCCGACTAGTGTTGGCGGCCTTGGCTTTTCGATGAAGTGGAATATGGGCTGGATGCACGACACCCTCGGCTACATGAGCCACGACCCGGTGCACCGCAGTTACCACCACCACGAAATCACCTTCTCGATGCTCTACGCGTTCAGCGAGAATTTCGTACTACCGATCAGCCACGACGAGGTCGTGCACGGCAAGGGCACGCTGTGGTCACGGATGCCGGGCAATGACCACGTCAAGGCGGCGGGGTTGCGCAGCCTGCTGGCGTACCAGTGGGCACACCCGGGTAAGCAGCTGCTGTTCATGGGTCAGGAATTCGGGCAGCGCGCCGAATGGTCCGAGGAACGCGGCCTGGACTGGTTCCAACTCGACGAGAACGGCTTCTCCAACGGGATCTCGCGCCTGGTCAACGACATCAACAAGATCTACCGCGGCTCCCCGGCGCTGTGGAGCCAGGACACCAGGCCGGAGGGCTACTCCTGGATCGACGCCAACGACTCCGCCAACAACGTGCTGAGCTTCCTGCGGTACGGCAGCGACGGTTCGGTGATGGCCTGCGTGTTCAATTTCGCGGGTGCGGAGCACAGCGGCTACCGTCTCGGCCTGCCCAGCGCCGGGAGGTGGCGCGAGGTGCTCAACACCGATGCGACCGTCTACAACGGCGCCGGGATCGGCAACCTCGGCGGTGTGGACGCAACCGATGAGCCATGGCACGGCCGTCCGGCATCCGCGGTGTTGGTGTTGCCGCCCACGTCGGCGCTGTGGCTGGCGCCCGAATAGCCGGCAGGCAACTAGT
>JAFAID010000299.1 GCA_019236925.1 Mycobacterium sp.
CTCCATGAACAAACTCAGCGGATGCGCGGCGCCATCGGTGGGCACGCTCGTGAGGTCCACTTCCTGTAGGGGCGACCACTCGACCGGCAGCAGGATCTTTCCGGTGACCTCGTGGCGCAGGTTGTCCAACTCGCGCATCCATCGCGCCAGGTCGCCTGTTTGGGCGCGGCGAGCGAGGCTCTCCCAGGCCGCGCCGTCGGCGATGCCGGTGATGGTGACGACGTTGTAAGCCGCCCCTGATCCGTGAGCGTGATTGGTGTACCAGAGCAGCCGGGCATCGTCCTGCTGCGCCAGGGTGGGCATCCAGCCCTCGCGATAGGCGGCCTCGAAGTCATCCTCGCGCGTGCCGACGCCCTGATGGGTCTCGTGAAGGAACAGCACCGCAACTCCTTTCGGCGGCTCAGGCCTCGTCGGCGATCAAGACGGCGAGCTGACGGCGGTTGATCTTGCCGGTCTCGTTGTACGGGATGCGGTCGACGATCATCAGCCGCTCCGGCAGCTTGAAATAGGCGATGCGATCACGGCAATGCGATCGAAGCTCCTCGAGTGTCACCGGGAGGCGAGCCACCACTGCGGCCCCCACCCGCTGGCCCATCTCGTCGTCGCTGATCCCGGCCACCGCCACGTCGCTGACCGCCGGATGGGCACGCAGTGCTTCCTCGACCTCGATCGGGCCGAACTTCTCTCCGCCGCGGTTGATCGTGTCGCTCAAGCGGCCGCTCGGATAGATGTAGCCGTCCGCGTCCTGGCGGGCGAGGTCACCGGTATGCAGCCAGCCTTCGCCGACGTTCTGTCCGGTGTTCACCCACAACTCGCCGACGGTGCCTGTCTCGACGTCGCTACCGCTATCGGGATCCACGACTCGCACCGCGGCTCCGGGCAGCGGCCTCCCGACCGATCCCAGGCGATTGGGGTCGCGGTGATCCTCCGGCGACAGCGTCGTGTAAGCACCGAGCGTCTCGGTCTGGCCGAATACATTGGCAAATGCCACCTTTGGGAGCACGGCCATCGCGCGGCGCACCAGCGCGACGGGCGCGGCGGCCGCCCCGTAGGCGATCGCCGCCAGCGAGCTCAGGTCGGTGCGGGTGAAGTCGGGATGGTCGAGGATGCGTTGGAGCATGGTCGGCACCAGGAACGCAGTGCGCACCCGATGCTGCTGTACCAACTGCAGCCACTCTCCGGCGTCGAACCGCTCCTGCACGACCGAGGTATTGCCCGAGTAGAGGCTGCCGAGCATGCCCAGCGAGCCGCCGACGTGGAAAAACGGGACGCACATCATCCCGACCGTGGGCGCCGCGTCCGCGCGGAACGGCGCCCCGATCCCTTGAAGCCGGGCGCCCAGTTGCCCGCCGGTGATCGCGACCGTCTTCGGGAGCCCGGTGGTACCACTGGTGAACAGCACCAAGGCGTCGCGGTCGGCAACCTCTTCGACGGGCGGGACACGCGAAAGGTGTTGGCCGCTCAAAAGATCGGCGGGCGTCAACGCCGTGGTTGCCCCCGCCGCACGCAGCCGGTCAGCATAAGCTTCCCCAGCTACCCCGACCGCGACGCAGCCCGCATTGCGCAGCAGATCCCGCAGCTCAGATGGTGTGAGCGCGGGGTTCATCAGCGCTGCCGCGGCGCCAATGCGCGCCGCGCCGAGCGCCGATGCGATCGATAGCAGGCTGCCACCGTCGACGACGGCGACGCGGGTTCCGGCTGTCACCCCGCGACCAGCCAGCCCGGCGGCGCACCGTTCGAGGGCGGCGGCCAATTGGCCGTAGCCGACCACGCGATTGCCGATGACGAGCGCGACGCGGTCGGGATCGCCGGTGGCGGCGGCGTCGATCATCGTGCCGATGTTCATCCGCGGCTCAATACAGAGGTGACCACGAGGCGGTCCGGAGCAGCCGACTGGTCCATTGATCACGCAGGTCCAAAGCGTCGTGCATCCAGGTGCCCGGAGCACGGTGGTCCGGTGGAATCTCGGTCTGCAGGAGGTTGAGCAGTGCTTCCGGCTGGCGGATGCGCTGCATCAGCACGACTTCACGGCGCAGGTGGCTGCCCAGGGCGGGCTGGAACGCAGCCTGGATGGCCAACATCGCAGCCGGCCGATCGAGGCTCTTGGAGTACACCTCACCGCAGCGGTCGATGTATTCGGTGAACTTGTCCTCGTAGGGCCACATGGTGTCCTCCATGTAGAGGGTCAGCTCGTGTTCCCGCCCATCGACGGGCACCTCGCCGAACGGCACGTCCTGAAGTGGCGACCACGGAAGCGCGACGAGGAGCTTGGCCTCAACGTCGTGGCGGAGCTCGTCGAGCTCGCGGATCCACTGCCGCAGATCGCCTTTCTGAATCCGTAGCGCCAGGCGCTCCCATGCCGCTCCGTCGCGCACGGCGGTCACGGTGACGACGGTGTAGGCGGGGCCGCTGCCGTGGGCGTGGTTGGTGTACCAGAGCAGCCGGGCGTCGTGTCCGGCGCCAAGTGTGGGCATCCACCCGTGTCGAAACGCGGCCTCGAATTGGTCCTCGGCGCGTCCCCGCACCCTGTGCACCTCGTGCATGAAAAGCATGCCGATACCTCCCACGCGCGGTGCTGCACCATGCAACGGTTCCGCTCAACGGACGGTAATCCCGACGCGCCGTCCTGTCCAAGGGTCGCAACCTGGACAGCTAAGCCGGGCATCTGGTTTGCTCGCACCCATGGCCCGGCTTAATGTGCCCGACGGCCCCGGTGGTGAGGCCGCGATGATTTGGACTCTGCGGCCGCCGCTCGGCGACATGGTTGAACGGATGATTCGCGGGGCCTACCAACAGAGCATCCTGCCGCCGGACGAGCGCGAACTGGCCCGGATGCGCATCGCGCAGATCAACGACTGTGTCGCGTGTTCGGACTTCCGCGCACCATCGGTGGTCGAGGCGGGCGTCGCGCCGGCGCTCTATGAGAATGTCGCTGCCTACGCCTCCTACCCCGGCTACACGCCGCGGCAACGCCTTGCTATCGAGTACGCCGAACGCTTCGCAACTGACCATGGATCAATCGACGACGCGTTCGTCGGGCGGCTTCGAGAATTGTTCACCGACCCGGAAATCCTCGATCTGACGCTGTGCTTGGCGGTCTTCCTTGGCCTGGGGCGTTCGTTGACTGTGCTCGGAGTCGACCAGTCCTGCGCGATCGACCTCTGAGCACAGCGGGGAGAACAGGATGGACGGGATGGACAGGGCCACCGTCGACGAACTGCTGACCACCACGCGGTCGGTGCGCAAGCGCCTTGACCTGAGCCGGCCGGTGGGCCGTGACGTGATCCTGGAGTGCATACGACTGGCGATGCAGGCGCCCACGGCGAGCAATGCGCAGGATTGGCGCTGGCTGGTGATCACCGATGCGGACAAGCGCGCGGCCATCGCCGAGATCTACCGCGGCATCGGCGTTGAGTATCTGGCGCAGGCCGCAGCGACCGAGTCCGATCCGCAGACCCGGCGGGTATACCGCAGCGCGCTGAGCTTGAGCGAGACGCTGGGCCAAGTTCCGGTGCATGTCATCCCGTGCCTGGCGAACCCCATCGATAACTCCGATCTGCTGGCCGCTGCGTCGGCCTGGGCGTCGATCATCCCGGCGGGCTGGAGTTTTTTGCTCGCCCTTCACTCTCGTGGCCTCGGATCAGTGTGGACGACAATGCATTTAGCCAAGGAGCGGGAGGTGGCCGAACTGCTCGGAATTCCGGCCACGGTCACACAGGCCGCGCTGTTCCCGGTGGCCTACACGATCGGCACCGACTTCCGGCCGGCCTCCCGGCCGCCCGCGGAGACGGTCACTTATTGGGATACCTGGGAACAGCCTGTTGGAGAAAGCTGATGCAGTCCTACACCGTGCGATTTCACGTTGACGCACCCCCGAAGAAAGTATGGCGGGTGCTGCATCCACCGGCGCCACCGAACGCGCCAGGGCCGCGGGTACTCGAGTGGCCGACCGGCAGCATGGAGATCCTCAACGAAGGCGACGAGGCCGGCGAGGGTCTGGTCCGCACCTGCATCTTCCCGGTACCCAAGTATCTGCTGTCGGGCGGCAAGGGGCGTTCGTGGGAGACGGTCACCGAAGCCAAAATCAACAAACTGTCCCGCTATGTGGCGATTGGCAAGCCGCTGTGGTCGCGCGCCGAGGGGTACCACGAACTCGAGGAACAACCCGACGGCAGCACCGTGCTGACCTTCCACGAGACCTATCACGCCTTCAACCCGGTGCTCCGTTTCCTTCTCGAACGTCCGGTGCACGCGAAGATTTCTCGGGACAACCTCGAGATCTACCAGCACGCCCTCAGCTATGCGGGGTCGGTCAAGCGACTCACCTAGGAAGCTACTGGGCGGTAGCTGAAAAATGTTTCTTAGCAAAGTATTAAAGGCTGGACTGAGTGACCTTAGAGTAGCCAATTAGCGTCTCGAACAGGTTGAGGGTCATTGCTCAGCCGGTTATCGCAGCAAAGAGTTTGACAACTGGGGGACGCTCATGACTGATTCGTTTGACACGGCAGGTTCGTACGTGGCACCTCGTCACGCCCATCTTCCATTTGACTGCAACGGTGCTGCGGTGCGAGCCCAATGTCGCAGCCTGGGAACCGTGGTAACGATCACCGGCGTCGTCGACGCGACGAATGTCGAGCAGGTCAGCGAGTACTCCAAGCGTTTCATCTTGCCGGACAAGCCCTTTGTCCTTGACCTATCGGGTTTGAATTGCTTTGCGGCACAGGGTGTTCAGTTTCTCGATCGAATCGATGACGTGTGCACCGCCGCCGGGCTGGAGTGGTCGGTGATCCCCAGTTATGCGGTAAACACGGCGCTGCTGCTCACCAACGAGGACACTAGTTTTCCCATCTTCGGCTCGGTTCACGAGGCGCTGCACTACTTCGCTGACGCGACCTCCGCGCGCCGCCGGATGCTGTTGCCGCTGCTCACCAAAACCGCCTAACAGCGCAATCGGGCTCCGGCGCGGGCCGCGCAAACGCCGTATGCTGCTATTCGTGAGGTCGAAGTCAAGCGCCGTCGCCGCTGCGGCGCTCATTGCGCTGAGCTGGGGTGCGGCCGCCGGCCTTGCCAGTGGCGATCCTCCCGCGCCGCCGCCCGGACCGGCTCCTGGGCCACCGCCCGGGCCGCCGCAGCCGGGAGCTAAGACGGACATCGATCACGACGGCACGTTCGCGGTTGGGACCGACATCGTGCCAGGTACCTACACCTCCGCCGGGCCGGTCGGCAACGGCACCTGCTACTGGAAGCGGATCGGAACCGGCGACGACGGCAAACAGCTGGTCGACAACGCGATGAGCAAAAAGCCGCAGGTGGTGCGGATCGACCCGACTGATAAGGCGTTCAAGACCGACGGCTGCCAGCCGTGGCAGAAGAACGATGCGGCGGTCCCCGATCCGGGCAAAACGCCGGCCGAGGCCGGGCTGCCATTGAGCATCCTCGGCTCGCTGCTGGGCGGCGGCGGACCGCCACCACCATCGGCACAGCCACCGCCACCGAAGCCTTAACGTCATAGTCCTTGCGGCACCCCCGCGCCGTATGGAGACCGTCGAGTACGCCCCCGGTCGGTTCGCGGACGTTCTCGGCGAGCCGTCTCAGCAAACCGTTGTGTTGTGGCATGGCCAGCAGCCCGACGCTCGCGCCACCGTCCGGCCGCTCGCCGAACGACTGGTTGGCCATGGCTTAGGCGTCGTAGTTCCCGACTGGAATTCATTCGCCGACGACGGTGGCCGTGCCGACCTGTTGAGGTCGGTGCAGTTCGCCCGCGACCGCGTTGACGACCCCGACGGCTTGGTACTCGTCGGCTGGTCGATGGGAGGCGTAGCGGCTGCCGGGCTGACGATCCAGGCACCTGGGCTCGGTGTCGACTTCGCGCACACCGTCTGTCTCGCCGGGGCGTTCATGGCCACCGACCCGATCTTCGATCGGGTTCCGGCCGCCCAGCTCGACCGCGGCGCGCGCCGCCGCCCGTTCACGTTGCTGCATGGCCTGGCGGACCGCGTCATTCCGGTCGCGGCGACCCGCGATTTCGCCTCGGCCCTGCGGCGCAACGACTGGCCGGTGCAGGTGGTCGAGTTGCCTGCTGACCACGGATCGATCGCCGGGGCCAGCTATGACGCCGTCGCTCACCGCTATGCAGCCACCGATGACCCCGAGACCCTGGCCGTCGCAGCCGACGTGGCAGCCCACATCGCCGCCGCGCCCGGCTGCGCAACGAGTCCCTAGCGGGTCAGCCAGTCACGCAGCTTCGCGTAGACCAGCGGATGGTTCAGCAAGTCGAGGTGGTTCAACCCGGTCAGCGTCAGTCCGTGCTCGGCTTCAAAGGGAATGCGCCGTGACCTACCGCGGCCCGCTGCGCTCCCCGACCGCACCAGGTTGTCGCCGGCGACCATGCCGAGCAGCGACGGCGTGACAGTTGCGGCCACGAAGTGATAGGTGGCGTGGGGAAGGAACGGCGCCTCATGGCAACGATCGCGCAGGAACTCATCCGGATCGGCGTCGTGCCAGTCCTCGTCAAGACAGGCGCCGAAGCGCAGATCCTTGACACCGTCGCTGCGAATGTTCAAAAACGTTGCGATGGCACGGGTCTCGGGCAACCGCGCCAACGCCCACGATGCGACGCTGACGCCCTTTTCCAGATCAGCTCCCAGATGCGGCGAGCCCAAACACACGACATCACTGACCGCGTCGGTCCATCGATGCTGTTGTTCGGCGCCGTAATGGCAGGCGCTGCGCGCTACCAGTCCGCCCATCGAATGGCCCACCAGCACCAGCTCGGTGATGGGGACCGGCCAGTGAGTGCGCAACCGTTCCAGTAGTTCGGCGAGTGTCCGGCCATTGACCGACACGTGCAGCCCGGTGTTGTAACGCAGCTGAACCGGGCTGAACCCCAGGTCGTCGCGCAACCGTTGACCATAGCTGCGGCTGTCCTCTATTTCAGACTCCTCACGTGGCTGCCGAGACCACGAACCCTCGGTAAGACACCAGCCGTGCACAAACACCACAACCCGCGAGGTGGCCGACGGAAACGCCGTGGCCAGGGAGTCGGCCGTCGGCGGAACCACTTTGCCACGGCGCCGGATGGCCATCGCGCCCGCGAGCGGGTGATCGCGCTCGGTCAACTCATCCCCGTACAGGCCATTGACCGCGCCGATCACCGCGGCGGATGTGGCCCGCGACTCGAGGGCTTCGTCGCCATCGTTACCCCAGAGCTCGGCGGCCATCACGCCGACGGCTTGGGTTGCGCCGCGAATGCCCCGGTCCACCCCGCCGTAGATCGCGCGTGTCAGCCCGTCATGGATCACCCTGGTCGATGCTGCTGGCGGCCCAATCGAACCGAAGACCCTGCCGGCGATTCCCGCGTGCATGCCCCGCACCAAGGTCGTCACCAGCGAGGACGCCTCCCCTGCCAGATCCCCGACCGCCCGGATCTCACTGCGCCGCAT
This sequence comes from Mycobacterium sp., assembly GCA_019236925.1. Classification (GTDB taxonomy): domain Bacteria; phylum Actinomycetota; class Actinomycetes; order Mycobacteriales; family Mycobacteriaceae; genus Mycobacterium. The sequence continues at coordinate 7,443 of JAFAID010000299.1, forward strand.
ACGGCCCCCTAACGAGGTCGGCGTGAACGAATGTCACTGGTCCTACCAGTGCCTACCAACTTGCCGACGAACCCAAACCCCTGCGTGGGCCCTGGCTGAGCTGCCGGTTTGTCCGCTCAGTATACAAGCGTTTACTGTATGTGCTGGCTGCCCGAAACGGGAGCGCCGCGGCTTCGCGACGTCGTCGCGGCGACACTGCGCCGCCGAGACCGCTGATAAGGAGCGCTGATGGACGCCACCTTTTCGATGGACCTGTCGGAGGAAGTGACCCACGTCCGCGACTGGGTGCATGAATTCGCCGAGTCGGTGATCCGGCCGGCCGCCGCGGAGTGGGATGAGCGGGAAGAGACCCCGTGGCCGATCATCCAGGAAGCCGCCAAGGTCGGGCTGTACACCCCCGACCTGTTCGCCCAGATGGCGGGCGAATCCAGCGGTCTGGGCATGCCCACGGTGTTCGAGGAAATGTTCTGGGGCGACGCCGGAATTGCGTTGTCGATCATGGCGACTGGGCTTGCGGCGGCCGCACTGGCCGCCAACGGGACCCCGCAGCAGATCGGCGAGTGGCTGCCGCAGATGTTCGGCAGCCCGGGCGACCCCAAACTGGCCGCCTTCTGCTCGTCGGAACCCGGTGCCGGCTCTGACGTCGGCGCTGTCCGCACTAGGGCGAAGTATGACGAAGCTGCCGACGAGTGGGTGCTCAACGGCACCAAGACGTGGGCGACCAACGGCGGAATCGCCAATGTCCACGTGGTGGTGGCATCGGTGGAGCCGGAACTGGGCACCCGGGGGCAGGCCACGTTCATCGTGCCTCCCGATACCGCGGGCCTGTCGCAGGGCCAGAAGTTCAAAAAGCACGGTATCCGGGCGTCCCACACGGCCGAGGTCGTGCTCGACGACGTCCGCATCCCCGGTGAGCTGATCCTCGGCGGCCGAGAACGTTTCGAGCGCCGGATCGCCAAAATCAAGGAAGGGCATCGCACGTCGAGCCAGGCCGCGATGATGACCTTCGAGCGCACCCGTCCGGTGGTGGGTGCGATGGCGTTGGGAATCGCGCGCGCTGCTTACGAGTACGCGCTGGAATACTCTCGCCAGCGCGAACAGTTCGGCCGCAAAATCGCCGAGTTCCAGGCCATCGCGTTCAAGCTGGCCGACATGAAAAGCCGCATCGACGCGTCGCGAATGCTGGTCTGGCGAGCCAGCTGGATGCAACGAAACGACAAACCGTTCACCTCAGCAGAAGGCTCGATGGCGAAGTTGTTTGCCAGTGAGACCGCGGTGTACGTCACCGATGAAGCGATCCAAATCCTCGGCGGCAACGGCTACACCCGCGACTATCCGGTCGAGCGGATGCACCGCGATGCCAAGATTTTCACCATCTTCGAGGGCACGAGCGAGATTCAGCGACTCGTCATCGCCAGGGCGCTGACGGGCCTTCCCATTCGGTGAGTTAGTGGGCTCCCGCGTTGGCCTCTTCGCCGGCGCCGTTGACGACCAGTGCTTCATCCCACCCGTTGGGATTCTCCTCGGCGGATGGCAGCGGGTGCTCGGCGTCCTCTAGACCTGCCACCGTGCGGATCGCTGCAATCAGCTGTTGGACCAGCGGTGTCTCCTTGTCGGTCGGAGTCGCTCCGGCCTCGAGCTCGTCCGGCAGACCCGGTGGAAGTCCCAATCCGTAGGCCGCCTCCTCCGCCGTCAACTTGGCGTGGATGCGCGCGGTGTAGAGCTGTTGGCCCAGCGTCGATCCGGGGGCGTCCGCGGCACGCTCCATCAGATCGTCGTAGCGTCGGCGGACGTCGCTGAGCGCCATCATGACCGTGGGGCTCGGTCGGCTGTGGCTTGCCGCCTCCGTCAGCGCTGCGCGAAGTTTCCGCATGCCGGTGAGGACGACCTCGGCACGTTTGTGGAACTTCTTGTCCTCCGGGAAAGGCAAAGAATCGATGGCAGCCCGGTACATGTGCATCGCCGCCTCAGCGAGATTCACAATGGTTTGCGCTTCACCTTCATGTGGATCAAATTCGGCCATGAACCCTCAATTCGTGGATGGTGTTCAGCTCAGGTCGACGGTCTGTCACCAACACGAAAGAGGGTATCGGCAAAGGCGTCGATCCGCATAAGGATAATGCCCGCGCATTCGCCTGGCAGTCCGGGCTATGAGAGTGCCAACAGAGCCCGTACCACGCGCTGGCCACGGCACGGCCGGGGTGATTTACTATTATTGCAAAGATAGCGACTGCGAATCTCGAAGGGCGCGGTGAGCATCGACTACGTGCGGGACGGTCGCATCGTGACGATCACGATCAACAGGCCCGAGACGCGTAATTCGCTCGACATGGAGCATTTCCGCGACCTCGCCCACGCGTGGGCCACCTTTCGCGACGATGCCGATGCGTGGGTCGCCGTTATCACCGGTGTGGGTCGCGATTTTTGCACCGGCGCCGATCTCAAGAAGTTCATTCCCGAGTTGACCGGCGAGTTGCCGCAGCCCGCCGGATGGAACAAAGCCGACGCTATTCACGCTGTCCTGCACCAGTTTCCGGTCTACAA
>JAFAID010000403.1 GCA_019236925.1 Mycobacterium sp.
GCACGGTGGACGACACGCTGAAAACCCTCTCGTTCGACGACCTGTCACTCTCTGGGTTGCTGAGCGGCTTCGGGATCAACTCCGGCAGCACGGCCAGCGATCTGTACATCAACATCCCCGGATTCGACAGCACGACACTCGGTGGGCTGCTGGACGCCTTCGGACTCAGCGACCAGTCCACGATCAGCGGGCTGCTGAATACCTTTGGGGGACTCGACGATACGACGCTAAGTGGGCTGGTAACCGATCTCGGGCTCGGCGGCAACACGGCATTCGAATTGACGTCCAACCTATTAAACGGCATTGCGGTGGACCAGTACCTCACCAACATCTTGGACGCATTAGCGGCCGCGTAAGCACCTAAACGGCTAGAGCTTGCCCGCAACGAATGTCGCGGCCTGGTTGGTCGCGTCGGGCACATATCCGAGGTGCGCGATTACGTTGCCGCCGTCGGCACAGTACTCGTCATCGGGAAGGCAGATATCGATGGTCCTCGAGCTGTAGCTCGGGTTGATCGCCGGGATCTGGTTGTCCGACAACTGCTTTGAATAGGCGCTCTGGGGATTTCCGAAGAGGGCAACGGCAGCAATGTGATTGGCGGTCTGCGGCGGCAGTTGGTGGCTCGTCATATCCATCACACCCGCCCCCTGCGAGTATCCCCCAAGCACCATCTTGGTCTTCGGGCAGTTCGCGGCCGTGCCCTGGACGTGGGCGACCGCGTCGCTGGCACCGGCCCTGGCGCTGTCGACATAGTTGCCGGTCGCCGGGTAGTTGACCGGGTAGAGATTCACCGACTTTCCGGGAAGTTGCGCGGTGAGCGAGTCGGTGAAGGCCTGGCCGGGCCCGCCGGGGCCGACGGGCTCACCGGTGCCGCGGGCGAACACCACTTCGGCGTCCGGACAATCGTCGGCTCCCGCAACGGGCATGGCGGTCGGAGCGCTGAATAGGGTGAAAACCATCAGCGGCGCACTGGCAATGCCGCGCCCGATGCTGCATCTAGTCATATTCAGATGTTGCCATCCTTTTGATCCGCCGGGCTCGCTACGGGTAATAGAGTCACCTCATGATGGCGTCGCAGCGTGGCGATGTGGCTTTGCTGAAAGCCGACGACGGCCTGCCGCGCGGTGTCCACGGTGCCGCCGATCCGCGCTTCGCCAACGTGATCCGGATATTCGCCGGGCTGTTTCCGGGTCGTCGGTTCGGTGGCGGCACCCTGTGCGTTTACATCGATGGCAGGCCGGTCGTCGACGTGTGGACGGGCTGGTCGGACCGCGCCGGTGAGGCGCCATGGACGGCCGACACCGGCGCGATGGTGTTCTCCGCGACAAAGGGTGTCGCGTCCACCGTGATTCACCGGTTGGCCGACCGGGACCTGCTGTCCTACGACTCGCCAGTCGCCGACTATTGGCCGGAGTTCGGGGCCAACGGCAAGGCCGACATCACGGTCCGCGATGTCTTGCGGCATCGATCCGGGCTGTCGCATCTGAAGGGCGTCAGCAAGACAGAGTTGATGGATCACCGCTTGATGGAGGAGCGGCTGGCCGCGGCACCGGTCGACCACCTGCGCGGCGCTCCGGCGTATCACGCGCTGACGTACGGTTGGCTGCTTTCGGGGCTGGCCCGGGCGGTCACTGGTATGGGTATGCGCGAGCTGGTGCGCAGTGAGCTTGCGCAACCGCTCAACACCGATGGCCTACATCTGGGCCGACCGCCGGCCGACGCGCCGACCAAGGTCGCGCAGATTCTGGCCCCGCAGAGCACTCGGCCCAACCCAGTGTTCAACTTCGTCGCACCCAAGGTAGCCGGTCTGCCATTCTCGGGTGCTTTGGGCGCAATGTATTTCCCTGGCATCAAATCGCTTGTGCAGGGCGATATCCCGTTCCTGGACGGCGAGGTTCCCGCGGCCAATGGCGTCGTCACCGGCCGCGGCCTGGCGAAGATGTACGCCGCATTGGCCAACGGCGGCAGCATCGACGGAACACAGTTCCTGTCGGCGGAGTTGGTCGATGGCCTAGTCGGCAAGCCGCGGGTGCGACCGGATTTGAACATGATGGTGCCGATGCCGTTTCACCTCGGCTATCACGAGTCGCCGGTTCCCGGGATGCTCAAGGGGTTCGGTCATGTCGGCCTGGGCGGAACCCTCGGATGGGCCGACCCCGAGACCGCCAGCTCGTTCGCATACGTCCACAATCGGCTGCTGACACCGATGGTGTTCGACATGGCGTCGTTCGCCGGGTTGGCTCGTCCGCTGCGCGTTGCCATCACCGCCGCCCGCCACGCCGGCGCCCTCGAGGTGCCGCAGTTCGGCGCAACCTACGGCAAGCAGCGACGGGCCGTCGCGGGCAGGCGTTAGCGCTTCGATGCGGACTTGACCTGAGAAAAATCCGCGTCGGACGTCGGGGTTCTACGCGGTTGTG
>JAFAID010000472.1 GCA_019236925.1 Mycobacterium sp.
AGATTGCCGGTCTGCACCGGAGGATCGCCGGGGCACCAGTGACATGGCCCGGCCGGATGGTCCTCTGGGCAGCCGGGCCAGGATTGCGGTGCAGGACTGGGATGGGCCTCGGCGCTACCTGCGCCCACCACCCCTGCGACACCGCCCCAGAGCAGCGCCGTCGTTGCCACTCCCAATATCAGTCGCTTCATAAACGTGGATTGTGCTCTCCGGGCAGCTTCCGCACGTCGGGAATGGTCTCAACGCTCGGTGACCTGCCGCGCGTCGCAGCTGACCTGATCACGGTGGCTAGTCTGATCGTCGATGAGCGAACACTTCGACAACGCCGGGCTCGCCACCAAGGCCATCCATGCCGGCTACCGACCTGATCCGTTGACCGGCGCGGTCAACGCCCCGATCTACGCCAGCAGCACCTTCGCCCAGGACGGGGTCGGTGGTCTGCGAAGTGGATTCGACTACGCGCGCACCGGCAACCCGACCAGGACCGCGCTGGAGACCGCGTTGGCCGCCGTCGAGGACGGCAGGTTCGGCCGGGCTTTCGGTTCCGGCATGGCGGCCGGCGACTGCGTGCTGCGGGCCCTGCTGCGCCCCGGAGACCATGTGGTGATCCCCAACGACGCCTACGGCGGGACATTCCGGCTGATCGACAAGGTGTTCACCGGGTGGGGCGTGCAGTACACCCCGGTTGCGCTGTCGGATCTCGACGCGGTCCGCGCAGCGATCACCCCGCATACCCGGCTGATCTGGGTCGAAACACCCACCAACCCGTTGCTGTTGATCGCCGATATCGCGGCAATCGTTGAGCTTGGCGCCGAGGCTGGCGCGAAAGTGTTGGTGGACAACACGTTTGCGTCGCCGGCGCTGCAGCAGCCGTTGACCCTCGGTGCCGATATCGTGTTGCACTCGACCACCAAGTACATCGGCGGCCACTCTGACGTGGTCGGCGGAGCCCTGATTACCAACGACGAACAGTTGGACGCCGCGTTTGCGTTCTTGCAGAACGGGGCCGGCGGCGTGCCGGGCCCGTTTGATGCCTACTTGACCATGCGCGGTTTGAAGACGCTGGTGCTGCGGATGCAACGGCATAGCGAAAACGCCGCTGCGGTCGCGGAATTCCTTGCCGGGCACGTGTCGGTCAGCGCGGTGCTGTACCCGGGTCTGCCCACTCATCCGGGCCACCAGATCGCGGCCCGGCAGATGCGTGGTTTCGGCGGCATGGTGTCGGTCCGGATGCGGGGCGGACGCAGTGCGGCGGAGGCGCTGTGCGCCAACACGAAGGTGTTCATCCTGGCCGAGTCGCTCGGTGGAGTCGAGTCGCTGATCGAGCATCCCGGCGCGATGACCCATGCGTCGACCGCCGGCTCCCAGTTGGAGGTGCCTGACGATCTGGTGCGGCTGTCGGTCGGTATCGAGGACATCGCCGACCTGATCGCCGATCTCGAACAGGCGCTCGGCTAGCTGCTGCTCATTCGGGTTCGGGGGGATGGTATTTCAACGCAACGCGGATGGCCGCGGTCGTCACGGCCAGGTTGACCTCGGCCAGGTCGGGTTCGGACTCGCGCACCCAACTGCCGCTGGCGATGTCACCCGCCCGGCTCAGCACCCACTCCCAGCCTCGGTCGTTGAGGCTGAGCACCGCACCCAACCCGCCGACGGTGTACAGCAGCGAGATCATGGCCGCGGTCGGGGGGTCGGGCCTGTCGTCGTCGAACAGCGCGGACATCATCGCCGCACGAATCGCAGTCACCCGGGTACGGTCGACCAACGGCCACGCTCGTGGGCGCCGCAGTCCCTTGGTCTGCAGGCGAACCCGTTGTATCTGACCGCTGTGCTCGAGCTGCCAGAGCACGGCCGCAGGAGTAGCGCGGCGCAGCTTGGCGATCGCCATGGCCGGAGTGATCGGACGACGCAGCAGCAGGCTCAGCGCCGGTGCCATCACCGGGTCCGCCGGATCCGGTCCGCTCAGCACGAGCAGCCGTCCGGCTTCCACCGGCTCGCTGTCAACCGCCAGCCGGATCCGGCAGGCGTGCGCCAAGTCCAGCAGCACCGCGGCGCTCAGCACGCGCTCGTGGCGAGGTCGATCCAATGCCGGCTGCGCTGAAGCGTTGTCGAGCAACAGCAGGCCCAAATCCTCGGCGATGCGCGCCATCAGCCGATGTGATCTCGCCTTTGTCCCCGACCGGTGCCCTAATCAGGCGTGGTACGGCTCCGCGCTGGTCAGCGTCACCTTGACGGTGTTGCCGTTGGGCACGGTGTAGCTGCGGGTCTCGCCGACCTTGGCGTCGATCAGCGCCCCACCCAGCGGTGAGTTCGGCGAGTACACCTCGAGCTTGCCGTCGTTGACGCCCTCCTGGCGGGTGGCGATCAGGAACGTCTCGCTGTCCGACTTGTCGCCGTTGTAGTAGACCTTCACCACCGACCCGGGCAGCGCCACACCGGACTGCTTGGGAGCCTCGCCGACCTTGGCGTTGTTGAGCAGGTCCTGCAGCTGACGGATGCGGGCCTCTTGCTGGCCCTGCTCCTCGCGAGCGGCGTGGTAGCCGCCGTTCTCGCGCAGGTCGCCTTCCTCGCGGCGGTCGTTGATTTCCGCGGCGACGACCGGACGGTTAGAGATCAATTGATCGAGCTCAGTCTTGAGTCGGTCATGTGATTCCTGGGTCAACCAGGTCACCTGGGTGTCCGTCATCTCGTCGTGCTCCTTGTGTCGGCTCCGCGGCATCCGCGTCGTTAGGTTGTCCGTCTTGCTGCCGGGCGGTTCCACCGCGTGTACTGCCGACCCCAGTAGTCGGGTGTACCCCTTGCGCGGCGCACCTGGCCGCTAAAGCAGCAATACACGGTCCCAGCTGGAACCGTGCATCCGAACATCGTACCACCGAAGCCGCGGCCCCTGTTCACATTTTCGCAGTCGGACGTTTGCCCAAAGCCCGCACGCTCAGGGCGCGCGCAGGTAGCCCGGCACGTCGGTGCCGCAGCCGTACACGTCGCCCATCACCGGCGGCTTGCTGGACTTGACGGTCGTCGTCACCTGCACCGTCGCCTCGGACGACGGGGGAACCAACACCTCGCGCCGGCCCGTCTCACTGCCGTCCTTCGCGCGCACCCGCACGATGCAGTCAACCGGCCGCGACGGGTCTAATCGCGTCACGCTGATCGTTACTGACACCGTCTCCGGATCGAGTAGCCGATAGCCGGCCAGCGTGCCCTCGACATCGCTGCGGCCCAGCCGTTGGTAGCCGATGACCGCGACGACAACGCCGGCGGCGACACCCAGCACAGCCAGGGCAACGACGATCCGGGTCCGCGACGCGCGGGGCAGCGCGCCACGCCCGTAGCGGGTCTGCGGCGGCTGCGGTGAAGCTTTAGTCATGTGCGCCGCTCCTCCTCATCGCTACGCTCTGCATCGTCGGCGGCGCGGGTCATGTGTCTCGCGTAGATGCCGGGTAATCAGTTTCGGGCCCCGGCGGCCGGGATGAAACTATTAGGACTGGAACTATAGGGCGATCGACAGCACACGGAACAGGGAGCATGTGAGCGAACTGCGGTTGATGGCGGTGCACGCCCACCCGGACGACGAGTCCAGCAAGGGCGCCGCCACGCTCGCCCGCTACGCCGACGAAGGCCACCGCGTGCTGGTGGTGACCCTGACCGGAGGCGAGCGCGGCGACATCCTCAACCCGGCGATGGACCTGCCTGAAGTGCACGGGCGCATCGCCGACATCCGCCGCGACGAGATGGCGAAGGCAGCCGAAATCCTCGGCGTCGAACACACCTGGCTGGGCTTCGTCGACTCCGGGCTGCCCAAGGGGGATCCGCCGCCGCCACTGCCCGAGGACTGCTTCGCGCTGATCCCGCTGGAGGTGTCGAACGAGGCGCTGGTGCGGGTGGTGCGCGAGTTTCGCCCGCATGTGATGACGACCTACGACGAGAACGGCGGTTACCCACACCCCGACCACATCCGCTGCCATCAGGTCGGCGTCGCGGCATACGAGGCGGCCGGCGACTATCGACGGTTCCCGGACGCGGGCCCGGTGTGGACGGTGTCCAAGCTGTACTACAACCACGGGTTCCTGCGGCAGCGGATGCAAATGCTGCAAGACGAATTCGCCAAGCGCGGCGAGACGGGCCCGTTCGAAAAGTGGCTGAAGCACTGGGATCCCAAACACGACGTCCACGCCGACCGGGTGACGACCCGGATCGAGTGCTCGGCGTATTTCAGTCAACGCGACGATGCGCTGCGTGCGCATGCCACCCAGATCGATCCGAAAGGGGATTTCTTCGCGGCCCCGATCGCGTGGCAGCAGCGGCTGTGGCCGACCGAAGAGTTCGAGCTGGCGCGCTCACGTGTTCCGGTGCGTCTCCCCGAAACCGACTTGTTCGCCGGACTCGAGGCGCCGCAGTGAACCAGTTTCAACTTGCCGTGATCCGCGTGCTGGCCGACCTGCACGCCGACGACGGGCCGCAGCGCAGCGGACCGGATTTCGGCAAAGCCAGCCCGATCGGGCTACTGGTGGTGGTGCTGCTGTTGATCAGCCTGGTGTTTTTGGTGCGCTCGATGAACCGGCATCTCAGGAAGCTGCCTGAGTCCTTCGACCCGCAGAACCCCGGCCCGGATCAGGCCGTCGACGACGGGACGATCGGCACCGACAAGCCGAACCAGGGCCACGGCGACGATCGCTTCCCCCATGAGCCCGGTGGGTAACCTGCTCGCCGGGGCCGCCAGTCCCTACCTCCGCCAGCACGCCGACAACCCGGTGCATTGGCAGCAATGGTCGCCGCGGGCGCTGGCCGAGGCCGCCGAACGCGATGTGCCGGTTCTGCTTTCGGTCGGCTACGCCGCATGTCACTGGTGTCACGTCATGGCCCACGAGTCGTTCGAGGACGACGAGGTGGCCGCCGCGATGAACGCGGGGTTCGTGTGCGTCAAGGTCGACCGTGAGGAGCGGCCCGACATCGACGCCGTCTACATGAACGCCACGGTCGCGCTCACCGGTCAGGGCGGCTGGCCCATGACATGTTTCCTGACGCCCGACGGTCGCCCGTTCTACTGCGGCACCTACTACCCCAAAGCTGGTTTCCTGCAGCTGCTTTCGGCGGTCGGCAGTACCTGGCGTGATCGTCGCGAGGAAGTCGAGCAGGCCTCCGATCGCATCGCAAGCGAACTGAAGTCGATGGGGGCGGGGTTGCCCGGTGGCGGCCCGGAGGTGGCCGCGCCGCTGTGTGACGACGCCGTCGCGGCCATTCTGCGCGACGAGGACACGGAGCGCGGCGGCTTCGGCGGCGCGCCGAAATTCCCGCCGTCGGCATTGCTCGAGGCGCTGCTACGCCACTACGAGCGGACCGACTCATCGCAGGCGCTGGATGCGGTTGGCCGTGCCGGGATCGCGATGGCTCGTGGCGGAATCTACGACCAGCTGGCCGGCGGGTTCGCCCGCTACAGCGTCGACAACGCCTGGGTGGTACCGCATTTCGAGAAGATGCTGTACGACAATGCGCTGCTGCTGCGTGCCTACGCGCACTGGGCCCGCCGCACCGGGGATGCCTTAGCCCGCCGGGTCACCGGGGAGACCGCACGTTTCCTGCTTGACGGGTTGGCGCAAGCCCACATGTTCACCTCGTCGCTGGACGCCGATGCCGACGGACGGGAGGGTTCGACCTATGTCTGGACGCCCAGGCAATTGACCGAAGTACTCGGCAGCGACGACGGGCTCTGGGCCGCTTCGCTTTTCGGGGTTACCGAGGCCGGCACTTTCGAAGCCGGCGCATCGGTGCTGCAGTTGCCGAGCGATCCGGACGACCCGGGGCGGTTCGAGCGTGTCCGGACTGCGCTGCTGGCCGCCCGGCTCACCCGGCCGCAACCGGGTCGCGACGACAAGGTCGTCACCGCCTGGAACGGGCTGGCCATCACCGCGCTGGCCGAGGCGAGCGTGGCGCTGGCCGCTCCCGAGTTGGCCGATGCCGCCGCCCGCTGCGCGACCGCGCTGGTCGAGCTGCACTTGGTGGACGGCCGGCTGCGCCGGGCCAGCCTGGGCGGGCGGGTCGGTGAGAGCGCCGGGATCCTGGAAGACCACGCCATGTTGGCTACCGGGTTGTTGACGCTCTACCAGTTGACCACCGACGATAGCCGGCTGACGACGGCCACCGCCCTGCTCGATATTGCGTTGGCGCACTTCGCCGATCCGGACCGGCCGGGCCACTGGTTCGACAGCGCCGACGATGCCGAGCGGCTGGTGTTGCGGCCCGCCGATCCGTTGGACGGGGCGACGCCGTCAGGTGCGTCCTCGATCGCCGAGGCGCTGCTGATCGCGGCGCATTTGGTTGGCGCAGGGCGGGCCGACCGCTATCGGCAGGCGGCAGCTGACACGCTGCAGGCACACTCCCCGCTGCTGGCCCGCGCGCCGCGCGCGGCCGGGCATTGGCTGGCGGTCGCCGAGTCCGCGGTGCGCGGACCGCTGCAGATCGCGGTGGCCTGTGACCCGCCGGGATCCTCGCTGCTGGCCGATGCGCGCCGACTCGCGCCCGGCGGGGCGATCGTCGTCGGCGGCCGGGCGGGGTCGTCGGAGCTGCTGGTCGGCCGCGATCGGGTGGCCGGTGCCGACGCGGCCTATGTATGCCGCGGCAGGGTCTGTGACTTGCCGGTCACCACGTCGGCGGACTTGTCGGCGGCGCTGACTGCGTCCGCCCGGTGACGATGCGGGCCGTGCAACGGCGCGAGGTGGGGGTACCACCCAGTCGCGAAGCGACGAGGGGGAGAGGCGGGCAATCAGCCCGAGCGGTAGCGTTGCCTGTCATGCCGAGTCCTGAGCAAATCGCCGACACAGTCAACCGCTATATCAGCCTGGTGGCCAAGGGCAGCGCTGACGATTTGGTCGAGTTGTTCGCCGACGACGCCACCGTCGAGGACCCGGTCGGCGGTGAGGTGCACATCGGCCGGCAGGCGATCCACGGCTTCTACTCAGCCGTCGACAATGTGGAACGGGAATGTGAGCTGGTGACGTTGCGGGTGGCCGGTAACGAGGCGGCTTTCCATTTCCGGTTGACCGTGATCGCGGGAGACCACCGGATGCTGATCGAGCCGATCGATGTGATGGCGTTCGGTGACGACGGCAAGGTGACCGCGATGAAGGCCTACTGGTCGGCCGACAACGTCACACAGCTTTAGGCCGGGTGGCCGACGTAAAAGACGGCGAGCCACACGGCGATGTAGTGGCAGATCGCGGCCACCGCGGTGCACGCGTGGAAGAACTCGTGATAGCCGAACGTGTTCGGCCACGGGTCGGGCCAGCGCAGCGCATACAGAATGCCGCCGATGCTGTACAGCGCACCGCCGACGACCAGCAACACCATCGCGGCTACCCCCGCGATGTGCATGATGGCCGCGATGTAGAACGCGGCGACCCAGCCGAGAAGCAGGTAGAGCGGCACCCCGACCCAGCGCGGCGCGCTCGGCCAGCACATCTTGAGCAACACACCGGCGATCGCACCGCCCCACACGGTGGACAGCACCAGCATTCCCGCGTCATGTGGCATCGCCAACAACGCGAACGGCGTGTAGGTGCCCGCGATCAACACGAAAATCATTGAGTGGTCGAGCCGCTTCATCCATATCCGGGCCTTCGCCGATTTCCAGTTGACCCGGTGGTAGACGGCGCTCACGGTGAACATCCCCACCACGGCGCCGGTGTAGGCGAAGGTCGCCAGACCCGCCTTGAGTCCGGCCAGCGGCCAGGACACCGCTATCAGCGAAGTGCCGGCGGCGACCGCGATGACGGCCGACACCAGATGGATCCAGCCGCGTGCCCTCGGCTTGGTCAGCACCTGGGTAGCAGACTGCAGGACCTGACCCGCGACTTCCTCGACAGTGTCGGCCGGCGCGGTAGCGCCGCGCTCGGTAGCCACGTGGGTCTCGCGGGTCAATGTCCCTCCCTAATCCCTTCCCGCCATTACGGCCGGATCGCTGGTGAGCGCTGCCGCCCACAGTAATCTGGATCCCTGTGGAGATCATTCCGCCGCGCCTTAAGGAACCGCTGTACCGCGTCTATGAATTGCGCCTGCGGCAAGGCCTGGCCGCGTCCAAATCCGCGCTGCCGCGCCACATCGCGGTGCTGTGCGACGGCAACCGGCGCTGGGCACGCGACGCCGGATACGACGACGTCAGTTACGGCTACCGGATGGGCGCGGCCAAGATCGCCGAGATGCTGCGCTGGTGTCAAGAAGCCGGCATCGAAATGGCTACCGTCTATTTGCTTTCCACCGAAAACCTGCGTCGCGATCCCACCGAGCTGGCTGCGCTCATCGAGATCATCACCGATGTCGTCGAGGAGATCTGCGCGCCGGCCAACCGCTGGAGTGTGCGCACCGTCGGCGATTTGGAGCTGATCGGCGAAGAGCCCGCGCGAAGACTGCGCGGGGCCGTCGAGGGCACCGCGTCCAACGCGAACGCGGGCTTCCACGTCAACGTCGCGGTCGGGTACGGCGGCCGGCAGGAAATCGCCGACGCCGTCCGCACACTGTTGAGCAAGGAGATCGCCAACGGGGCCAGCGCCGAGGAACTCGTCGACGCCGTCACCGTCGACGCGATCTCCGAGAACCTGTACACCTCTGGGCAGCCGGACCCCGACCTGGTCATCCGGACGTCGGGCGAGCAGCGGCTGTCCGGGTTCCTGCTGTGGCAAAGCGCCTATTCGGAAATGTGGTTCACCGAAGCGCACTGGCCCGCATTCCGCCGGGTCGACTTCCTGCGCGCTCTGCGCGATTACAGCTTGCGCCACCGCCGTTACGGCATTTAGCCGTTAACCGCCACGTGTCACACTGGGAGCATGGCGGCGCTGTCGGCGTTGGTGTTTTCGCTGAGTTGGTGGCTGGGGTTGTACCTGTTGGCCCGGGATCCGCGCAAGCCCGTGCTCGCGTTCTCGGCGATTGGCCTGTGTAGCTTTGCGACCGCGGTGGCGCTGGATGCGGTGCGACTCGTCACGCACTCCGCGCTGCTCAGCCACGTCGAAATTTACGTAGTGGCGATTCCCGGCGTGGCCTGGTTCGCGGTGCTCGCCGAGTTGGCCAGGCCGTGCGACAACGGGCGGGCGCGCGCGGGCGAGCTGTTGCTGGTTGGCGGCGTCGGCGCGCTGACACTGTTCGGTGCGGCGCTGGCAGGCAGCGTCGACGGGCCGTTGCGGCTCGGCCATCTGGTGATGTGCGTGGTGATCTCGGCATCCACGCTGGGCGCGATGGTCGCCGCGCTGCGGCGCCGGGTGCAGACGATCCCGGTGGTCGGGCTGGTCATCACGGCGACGCTGTTCTTTGCGTTGGCCAACGCGATCCTGATCATTCCGCTCGGTGTGGTGCCCAGCTGGCTGGCGTTGGCGTCGACGGGCTGCGACGTGCTGGCGCTGGGCGTGGCGGTGGCGTTGTGGGACGCGTTCGACGAGGGTCAGGCGCTGCGAGGCGACATGCTGCGTTCGTTCGCGGGCGCCGGCGCGGTCGTATCGCTGCTGGGCGTTCAAATGCTGATCGGCATCGCGTTGACCCGCCAGCAGCCCACCGCGCAGATTGCGTTGACGGTGCTGCTGTTCACCAGCCTGGCGATCGTGAGCTCCGTGCAGGTGCTGGCGGACCCGCTGGCCGGGCTGCTGGACCGGCTGGTGTTCTCGCGGTCGCCACTGCTGCGCGCCGACCGCAAAACATTGCGGCGCACGCAATCCGCGCTGCCGCTGCGCTCCGCCGATCCGCTCGACGACTTCGACGATGAGACGTTCGCGCGGCTCACCCGCCGCGCGCTGGGCCACTGCGGCGACCTGTCCAAGCTGGTCGCCAGCCCACTGACTGCGTTGCCGGCCATCGACGAGCGGCTGGCTGCCCGCGGAGCGCCCGACCAGCCGCTGGAGCGGGCCGTTGAGCTCAAAGCTCTGCTCGCCGACCGCATCGCGCGGCTCAAACCACGCGACGGCGGCGACTTCGGCACCACCGAGCAGTGGCGCTACTACAACTCGCTGTATTTCCCCTACGTCGTAGGTGTCCGCGCTTACGCGCAGAACGCCACCGCCGCCGGCCTGGACGCGACCGCCCGGCAGGCCTGGCAGTGGTTCGTCACCGAGGTGCCGCAGCGCTCGCTGCACAACTGGCAGAACGCCGCGGCCCGTCTCATCGCCGCCGATCTGCGCGGCCGGGTGGCCGTCTCGAGTTAGCGCCTGGTGACGATGCGCGCCGTCAAGTGGCGCGAGGTGGGGGCACCTCCCGCTTGCGGGGGAGAGCCGGGCAATAAGACTTAGCTGCGCTAATCAAGGAATAGGTGGCCTAGATCACTCCGTTTACCTGCGCATGGCACTGCTTGGCAGTGCCAAGCGTCGATCTGGCAGTCCCAGAGCGGCACGCTCAGAGGTGTTCGTCCCGACATCGCAAGGAGTCCTCGACATGACCGCTGTTACTCCACTGCCCATCCGACCCTTCGCCGACTCGACCGACTCTCTGTTGCGGTTCGCCATGCGGCTCGACGCGACGCTGAGCGGGCTCGCCGGCCTGATGATCGCGGCGGCGGCGGATCCGATCTCGTCGCTGACCGGGCTTAGCTCGATCGCGGAATACGGCCTGGGCGCTGTCTTCGTTTTCTGTGGCTTGATCGTGTTCGGCCTCGCCGCCGCACCCGACCTGCGCCGCGCCGGGATCGGCGTCGCCATTGCCAACATCGTCTTCACCGTGGCGGCGGTCGTCGTGGTGGCCGCGGATGCGCTGCCGCTGACCGCGACCGGGATCGGCGCAACGCTGGCCAGCGGCGTTTACACAGCGTTGATCGGGTACCTGCAATACCTCGGAGTGCGCCGACTGCCGGCGTGACTCCCGTCTCGCCGATGCGGGGCGCCGCCGTCAGAGGTTGCGGTGTGCGCCCCCGCATCGGCTTGTTCGTATGTGGCTAGTCCCGCTGCAATTTCACCACCCGCGCGCGTATGGCGTCGGTGACGTAGACGTTGCCTTCGGCATCCACGGCCACACCCTGCGGGGCATTGAGGCCTTTAAAGGGCAGCGCGGTCGGGCTGCTGGACCCCGCGGCCAGTGCCAGCACTTGTCTGCTGTTGGAGTCGGTGACGAAGATGCCGCCGTTGTGTTCCACCGCGACGCCGTAGGGCTGGTCCAGGCCGGTGAAGGGCAGCACCGTCTGGTCGGTAGATCCGGCAGGCAGCTTCAACACCCTGTTGTCATAGATCTGGTCATCGGTGACGTAGACATCGCCCGCGGTATCGACCGCCACACCTTGCGGGGACTCAAGCCCGGTAAACGGCAGCACGGTCTGGCTGGTCGATCCGGCCGCAAGTCTCACTATTTGCTTTTTCCCGCGGTCGGCGACGTAGACGTTGCCGGCGGTGTCCACCGCTACGGCCCGTGGGTCTGCGAGGTCGGTGAACGGCAGCATGGTTTGGCTGGTCGATCCGGCCGGCAACGTCACCACCTTGCCTTCGCCGCCGGCGAGATAGGTGACGTAGACGGTGCCCTTGGCGTCCACCGCGACACCCGTCAGGTTGTCCAGTCCGGTGAACGGCAGTTTGGTCTGCCTGTTTGAGCCCGCCGCCACCATCAGTACTCGGCGGTGGCCGGTATCGGTGATGTAGACGTCGCCCTTGGCGTCTACCGCCACGCCCGTCGGATTTCTGAGTCCGGTAAAGGGCAACACGGTTTGGTGCGAGTAGATCAGCGCGGCCGGTGAGGAGTGCGGTGATCGGACGAGTGCCAGGATTCCCGCGACGGAGGCGATGACGGCGCCGACGACGGCGATCGTGATCACTGCCGGGCGACTGCGTCGGCGCGGCGGTGCCGGTATGAGATGGGGCTGACGTGCGCACTCCCGCCCAGCCGCGGGGTTACTGCTCGCCCACTCTTCCATTGCACCGCCTCGACGTCGGAAACACCGTCACCGGCATACTAGCCGCGCGACCGTCGGTCAATCAGAAATCATTGCGGCACAGGGAAATCACAGCTTGCGCAGCCGCAGCCGGTTGATGGAATGGTCGGCGTCTTTGCGCAGCACCAAGGTGGCCCTGGGTCGGGTGGGCAAGATGTTCTCGATGAGGTTCGGCCGGTTGATCGAACGCCAGATATCGCGGGCGGCGACGACGGCCTGCTGATCGGTGAGGCCCGCGTAGTGGTGGAAGTGCGAGGCCGGGTTGGCGAACGCGGTCGAGCGCATCGCCAGAAATCGCGAGACGTACCACTGCTCGATGTCCTCCACCCGCGCGTCCACGTACAGCGAGAAGTCGAACAGGTCCGACACCATCAGCGTGGGCCCGGTCTGCAGCACGTTGAGGCCCTCGAGGATCAGGATGTCGGGATGACGAACCACCTGTTTGGCGCCCGACACCCGGTCGTAATGCAGGTGCGAGTACACCGGGGCGCATGCGTGGTCCGAACCCGACTTCACCGAGGTAACGAATCGCATCAATGCCCGTCGGTCATAGCTCTCCGGAAAGCCCTTGCGGTGCATGAGGTTTCGTCGGCTCAACTCGGCGTTTGGATAGAGGAACCCGTCGGTGGTCACCAGGTCGACCCGCGGGTGGTGATCCCAGCGGGCCAGCAGCGCCTGCAGCACACGAGCCGTCGTTGACTTACCGACCGCTACGCTGCCGGCCACCCCGATGATGAACGGCACCGGCCGATTGGGGTTTTGCTGAGGTTCACCGAGGAATTCGGCGGTGGCAGCGAACAGTCCTTGCCGGGCGGCGACCTGGAGGTGCAAAAGCCGGGCCAGCGGCAGGTAGACCTCCTCGACCTCAAGCAGATCGATCTGCTCGCCCAGACCGCGCAACCCGACGACTTCTTCTTCGGTCAGCGGCTGCGGCGTCGACATGCGCAGCGCGCGCCATTGACCCCGGTCGAACTCCACATAGGGGCTCGGCTCGCTCAGCCGCGGCATGACTGCCAGTCTTGCAGCCTCGGCCGCGCTGTCAGCGGTTGGGGCGACCCGATAGCGTTGACGCGCGTGGAGCCCAGTGCAGAATCCGCCACGCTGATTCGCGAGTATCTGCTGCTCGGTTTGCGCTTCGATCGGATCGAGTCCGGCTACGTCGACGCGTTCACCGGCGATCCCGCGCTGCGTCAGATGGTGTCGGCCGAGCCCGCGCCCGACCCCTCCAGCCTGGTCCGCCAGGCCGAGCGGCTGCTCGCCGCCCTGCCAAATGTGCCGCACAGCAATGGATTCGACCAGGCCCGCGCCGACTACATCGGTGCTCACCTGCGCGCCTTGGCCTGCGCCGGGCGCAAGTTCGCCGGCGAAGACATCGGCTTCGTCGACGAGGTGCACGACTACTTCGACGTACACATCGCCAAAGGTGAGGTGGAAACGTACCGGCAGGCGCATGCCCGGCTCGACGACGTGCTGGGCGGCGGCGGCGCACTGGCCGACCGGATGGAGGCCTACCGCGCGTCCGAAGAGATCCCGCCCGATCGGCTGGCCGAGTGCATCGAGGCTTTCTCCAGCGCGCTGCGCGACCGGGTGCGCGCCGAGTATCCGCTGCCCGACACCGAGACCGTCGTCTACCAGGTGGTGACCGACCAGCCGTGGTCGGGCTTCAACTACTACCTGGGCGATTTCCGCTCCAAGGTGGCCGTCAACGCCGACATCAAACAGCTGATGTCCAACCTGCCGCGGCTGGTGGCCCACGAATCCTATCCGGGACACCACACCGAGCACTGCCGCAAAGAGGCCGGGCTGGTCAACCGGAAAGGCCAGGCGGAGCAGACCATTTTCCTGGTGAACACCCCGCAGTGCCTGATGGCCGAGGGCCTGGCCGACCTGGCGCTAGACGCCGCGATCGGCCCGGGCTGGGGGCATTGGGCGTCCGAGATCTACGCCGACTTGGGACTGAGGTTCGACGGCGAGCGCGCCGAGGCGGTCGCTGAGGCGTCCGCGGCGCTGGCCGGTGTCCGTCAAGACGCGGCGTTGATGTTGCACGACGAGCACCGCGATGCCGAGGAACTGGCGACGTTCCTGCGACGTTGGCTGCTGGTCAACGACACCCGCGCCCGCCAGATGCTCAGGTTTTTGTCCTCGCCGCTGTGGCGCGCCTACACCAGCACCTATGTCGAGGGTTACCGGCTGCTGCGGCGCTGGCTGGACGACCGGCCTGACGGCGTGAGCCTCGCCGAGCGGTTCGGCCGGCTGCTTGACGAGCCACTGATCCCGTCAGCGATGCGCGCCGATTAGGTAGGCCTTGTCAGCGGGCCGTGACCGGCCCGCATCGTCGCCCGCTGAGCCTGGTTGTCGGGCTTCTCAGCGGGCCGTAACCGGCCCGCATCGTCGCCCGACTAGTCTCGGTTGCATGGCAGCTGATTCGACCGTGACCACCACTTCCGACTCGCCCCTCGGCGCGGATTACGCCGATACCGCCAGCGCCGCCTACCGCGCGGCACTGCAGGTGATCGAGTCCGTCGAGCCGCGCATCGCCGCGGCGACACGTAAAGAGCTTGCCGATCAACGCGATTCACTCAAGCTCATCGCTAGCGAGAACTACGCCTCACCTGCGGTACTGCTCACCATGGGCAGTTGGCTGTCCGACAAGTACGCCGAAGGCACCATCGGGCACCGTTTCTACGCTGGCTGCCAAAACATCGACACCGTTGAAAGCGTTGCCACCGAGCTTGCCCGCGAGTTGTTCGGCGCGCCATACGCCTACGCCCAGCCGCACTCCGGTATCGACGCCAACCTGGTTGCCTACTGGGCGATCCTGACCACTCGGGTCGAGGCGGCGGGCCTAGCCGAGGCGGGCGCCAAGCACGTCAACGACCTCTCCGAGGCGGACTGGGAAGCTTTGCGCAACAAGCTCGGTAACCAGCGCCTGCTGGGCATGTCGCTCGACGCCGGCGGCCACCTCACCCACGGTTTCCGGCCCAACATCTCCGGCAAGATGTTTCACCAGCGCAGCTATGGCACCGACCCTGAAACCGGGCTGCTGGACTATGACGCCGTCGCAGCGGCGGCGCGCGAATTCAGGCCGCTGATCCTGGTCGCCGGTTACTCCGCCTACCCACGCCGGATCAACTTCGCCAAGATGCGCGAGATCGCCGACGAGGTCGGCGCCACCCTGATGGTGGACATGGCGCACTTCGCTGGCCTGGTCGCCGGCAAGGTCTTTGCCGGCGACGAGGACCCGGTGCCGCACGCCCACGTCACTACGACCACCACGCACAAATCGCTGCGCGGGCCGCGGGGCGGGCTGATCCTGGCGCAGCCGGAGTACGCCGACGCGGTCGATAAGGGTTGCCCCATGGTGCTGGGCGGACCCTTGGCGCACGTCATGGCCGCGAAGGCGGTCGCGCTGGCCGAGGCCCGTCAGCCCTCATTCCAGGTCTACGCCGAGCGTGTCGCCGATAACGCTAAAGCGCTGGCGAGCGGGTTCCTGCGGCGCGGGGCGACGCTGGTCACCGGCGGGACCGACAACCACCTCGTGCTGCTCGATGTCACATCGTTCGGGCTGACCGGCCGGCAGGCCGAATCGGCGCTGCTGGACTCCGGCGTCGTCACCAACCGCAATGCCATCCCCGCCGACCCCAACGGCGCCTGGTACACCAGCGGCATACGGTTCGGCACCCCGGCGCTGACCACCCGTGGTTTCGGTCCCGCCGAGTTCGATCGGGTCGCCGAACTAGTGGTCGAGGTATTGGCCAACACCACCCCACAAGACAGTTCGAAGGCCAAATACGTGCTGGCTGATGGCACCGCCGAGCGCGTTCACGCCGCGGCCGCCGAGTTGCTGGCCGACCACCCGCTCTACCCGGGGCTGACGCTTTAGGTGTATCGATCGGCCAGACGCCGCGCCGGGCTCTGACCGATTTCACGAAACCTGTGTACGCGGGTTACGGTAACCGCATGGCACAGAAACCTGTCGCTAACGCCCTGATCCTCGAACTCGAGCCGGTCGTGGGCGAGAACCTCGACCGCCACCTCGAAACCGAGAAGTTGTGGTTCGCGCATGACTTCGTGCCGTTCGAGCAGGGCGAGAACTTCGCCTTCCTGGGCGGGCGTGACTGGGATCCGTCCCAGGTGACGCTGCCCAAAGCCATCACCGACGCGTGCGAGATTCTGCTCATCACCAAAGACAACGTGGCCGGTTATCACCGCGAACTCGTCGAGCACTTCATTCTCGAAGAGATGTGGGGCCAGTGGATCGGCCGGTGGACCGCCGAAGAACACCTGCACGCCGTTGCCCTGCGCGAGTACTTCGTGGTGACCCGCGAGGTCGACCCGACCGCCAACGAGCAGGTGCGCTTCGAACACGTGTCACTGAAGGGCTATCGCGCCGACCAGTATTCCCAGGTCGAGACCCTGGTGTTCATGGCTTTCTTCGAGCGCGCCCACGCCGTGTACTGCAACAACCTGGCGGCCAAGATCGAAGAGCCGGTGCTGGCCGGACTCATTGCCCGCATCGCCCGAGACGAAGAGCGGCACGAGGAGTTCTTCGCCAACCTCGTCGCGCACTGCCTGGACTACACCCGCGACGAGACGATCGCGGCCATCGCCGCCCGCGCGGCCGATCTCCAAGTTGTCGGCGCCGATATCGACGCCTACCAGGACAAGGTGCGAAACGTCGCCGACGCAGGCATTTTCGGCCCGGATCAGCTTGCGCGGGTGATCTCCGACCGCATCACCGGATGGGGACTCGTCGACGAGCCTGCGTTGCGGCAGTTCGTCATCAGCTAGCCCCGTCGGCGCGCCTGCGCGGCGGACGTGCGCGGATGCGAGTAGCGTCGCATTCGATGGCTAGCGACATGCTCTGCTGTCCGGGCGGCGCCTCTCGTCTCGACTTCGACAGGACCGCCGGCCCCGGTCCTGGCGCCGCGGCCCCCGCCGAATCGTCCGTGCGGGCCGCACGGGCCTCAGCCCGGTTATGACGCGTCGCACGCATGGGTGGCGGTGGGGCCACCACCAACATGCGGTCGCGAACCGGGCGACAAGCTCGAGGAGCGCTTCGTGACGAAATCCCCGGCGGTTCCACAGGACACCATCAGGACGTACGTCCTGGACACCTCGGTGTTGTTGTCCGATCCGTGGGCCTGTTCCCGCTTCGCCGAACACGAAGTGGTGGTTCCGTTGGTGGTGATCAGTGAGCTGGAGGCCAAACGCCACCACCACGAGCTGGGGTGGTTCGCCCGTCAGGCGTTGCGCTTGTTCGACGATCTGCGGCTCGAGCACGGCCGGCTGGATCAGCCCATTCCGGTTGGAACACAAGGCGGCACGCTGCACGTCGAGCTCAACCACAGCGACCCGGACGTGCTGCCGGCCGGGTTCCGCACCGACACCAACGACTCGCGCATCCTGTGCTGTGCCGCCAACCTCGCCGCAGAGGGCAAGCAAGTCACGCTGGTGAGCAAAGACATTCCGCTGCGCGTCAAAGCCGGCGCGGTGGGTCTACGCGCCGACGAGTACCACGCGCAGGACGTCGTCACGTCCGGCTGGACCGGGATGACGGACATGGATGCCACCGCCGAGGACATCGACGCATTGTTCGCCGATGGCGAAGTCGATTTGACCGCAGCCCGAGACTTGCCGTGCCACACCGGTATTCGGCTGCTCGCCGGCAGCTCGCACGCGCTCGGCCGGGTCAACGCCCACAAGTGCGTCCAGCTGGTGCGTGGCGACCGCGAGGTGTTCGGACTGCGTGGCCGCTCCGCCGAACAGCGGGTGGCCCTCGATCTGCTGCTCGACGAGTCGGTCGGCATCGTGTCGCTGGGCGGCAAGGCCGGCACCGGCAAGTCGGCGTTGGCGCTGTGCGCCGGCCTGGAGGCCGTGCTGGAGCGACGCACCCAGCGCAAGGTGGTGGTCTTCCGCCCGCTGTATGCCGTCGGTGGCCAGGAGCTCGGCTACCTGCCCGGCAGCGAGAGCGAGAAGATGGGCCCGTGGGCGCAGGCGGTCTTCGACACGCTCGAAGGTCTGGCCAGCCCGGCGGTGCTCGAAGAGGTGCTCTCCCGCGGGATGCTCGAGGTGCTACCGCTGACCCATATCCGCGGTCGCTCGCTGCACGACTCGTTCGTCATCGTCGATGAGGCGCAATCGCTTGAACGCAATGTGCTACTGACCGTGTTGTCACGGCTGGGTGCGGGATCGCGGGTGGTGTTGACCCACGACGTCGCTCAGCGCGACAACCTTCGGGTGGGCCGTCATGACGGGGTCGCGGCCGTGGTCGAGAAACTCAAGGGACACCCGCTTTTCGCGCACATCACGCTGCTGCGCAGCGAGCGGTCGCCGATCGCCGCGCTGGTCACCGAGATGCTGGAGGAGATTACCCGCGCCCCGCTGCCATAATCGCGCGGCGACCTGCTGCGCCCGGCTTCGGCGTGCCTGCAAGCGCCGCGGGTAAGCTTCCGGCCGTGCCGAGACGACCAGACAGCCTTGCGTGGCGGTATTGGCGCACGGTAGCGGGTGTGGTGGCGGCCGCCATCGTCGTCGCGATCGGTGCGTTCACCGGGCACGTCAGGTTCGCTCGGGCAAACGATGTCGTCAACTGTGCGCAAGTCAAGTGCGTCGCGTTGACGTTCGACGACGGCCCTACGCCCTACACCGACCGGCTGTTGGAGATCCTGACCGCCAGCAAAGCCAAGGCGACGTTCTTCGAGATCGGCAACAAGGTTGCCGCCAACCCGGCCGGCGCCAAACGAGTCGTGGATGCCGGCATGGAGCTCGGCAACCACACCTGGGAACACCCCAACATGACGACGCTGCCGCCGCCCGATGTTGCCGGCCAGTTGACCAGAGCCAACGACGCGATCGCCGCCGCCACCGGTGTGACGCCCAAGCTGTGGCGGCCGGCCGGCGGGCTGACCAACGAGGCCGTCAACGAGCAGGCCGCCAAGGTCGGTCTGGCTGGAATCCTTTGGGACGTCATCCCTTACGACTGGATCAACGACTCGAACACCGCCGCCAGCAGGTACCTGCTGTTGACCCAGATCAAGCCCGGCTCGGTGGTGTTGCTGCACGACACCTACTCCAGCACGGTTGATCTGGTCTACCAGTTCATCCCGGTGCTCAAAGCCAACAACTATCACCTGGTGACCGTCAGCCAGGTGCTCGGGCAACGAGCGCCCGGCAGCGTGTACGGCAGCCGGGAGAACGGGCCGCCGGCCAATGACCTGCACGACATCCCGGCCGCGGAGATCCCGTCGTTGCCCAACACACCGTCGCCCGAGCCGATGCCCAACTTCCCGATTACCGATGTGCCGGGGCAGAACTCAGGCGGATCGAATAACGGTAGTTAGGCAGTCGGCGGCTAATCCGGTAGCTCACCGGAGGCGGCGAGCGCCAGCAGCTCGCCGCGGCCGATCTGGCTGACCAGACTGGCCGAGTCGAAGTAGATGCGCTCGTTGATGATTCGATCGCCGTCGAAGAAGAACACCGCAATGATCGGCACCCGGAATGCCTTGCCGGTGGGCGGCAGACCGTAGAACTCACCGAGGTTGGTGCCCAGCAGGTCGAATTCGGTGATCACCGCGTCGTCGCTGAAGTGGTATCGCACGTTTTCGTGGCGCTGGTCGGGGAAAGCGGTCCGGGTGGTCAGGTAGTAACCCATGACCTCGTCGTCACCGTCGAAAACCTCTCCGGTGGCCATGATCTCGTAGCGCGGATGCCCGTTGAAGGTGGCCAGGGTCCGGTCGAATTCCTTGGTCACCTCGGTGCTCATGTGCTCTTCGACGGTGGCCAGTCGGCGTTGCCGGAGTTCGTCGCCGATCATGTCGGCTCGTCGTTGACCTTGGCCATCGCGAGCACGTCGAGGCGACGGTCGAGTTCCTCTTCGGACAGCCTGTCACCGATCAGCCCGCGATCGATCACCGTCTGGCTAATCGTCTTGCGCTCCTTGAGTGCTTGCTTGGCCACCGCGGCGGCTTCCTCGTAGCCGATCACCGAGTTCAGCGGTGTCACGATCGACGGCGACGACTCGGCCAGCTCCCGCAAGTGCTCGACGTGCGCGGTCAGCCCGGTGATGCAGCGATCCGCGAACAGCTTGGACACGTTGGTCAGCAGCTTGAACGACTCCAGCAGGTTGCGGGCCATCATCGGGATGTAAACGTTGAGCTCGAAGGCTCCGCTCGCGCCACCCCACGCGATCGCCGCGTCGTTGCCGACCACCTGAGCGGCGACCTGTGTAACCGCCTCGCACAGAACGGGATTAACCTTCCCCGGCATGATCGAGCTGCCCGGCTGCAGATCCGGCAGCTGGATCTCGGCCAGACCGGTCAGCGGGCCCGAGCCCATCCAGCGCACGTCGTTGGCGATCTTGGTCAAGGACACCGCGACGGTCCGCAGCGCGCCGGATGCCTCGACCAGCCCGTCGCGGGCCGCCTGGGCTTCGAAAGAGTTTACCGCCGTGCGTAATTCGGTCAACCCGGTATCCTTTACCAGTACCTCGACCACCTTGGCGCCGAAGCCGTCGGGAGCGTTGAGACCGGTGCCGACCGCGGTGCCCCCGATCGCCAGCTCGCCCAGCCGGGGGAGCGTGGCGCGGACT
>JAFAID010000569.1 GCA_019236925.1 Mycobacterium sp.
CAGCAGCTGTTCGCCGGTGAGGCCACCCGGCTGGCGTACATGACTGACGAAGCCGTCGAGGGCCGCGATGCATTCCTGGAGAAGCGGCCGCCCGACTGGAGCCGGTTCCCGCGCTACTTTTAGAAAGCCGAAGGCGCTCAACGCACATCCGCCACAGGAGTCCCTTGGGGACGCGATGCTCGTTGTGCCCCTCATCGTGGAGACTCCTGTGGCAGATGTGGTCAGCCAACGCAGCTCTCGATGACTTCGCCGCTCCCCCTAGACTCCCGAACTGTGAGCAAAAGTCCGCTTATGCGATTAGCCGACCAGTTCGTGCTGGCCACCATGCGGCCGCCCGTCACAGCTCAACTCGCGTCGTATCGGCCGGCGGCCAAACCCGTCGACCTCGGCGGCAAGCGCATCGTGCTGACCGGTGCGTCGTCGGGGATCGGGGAGAGCGCGGCCGAAGAGTTCGCCCGCCGCGGCGCCACCGTGGTCGCCGTTGCCCGCCGCAAGGACCTGCTGGACGCGCTGGTGGGACGAATCGAGGACCGCGGCAGCACGGCAATCGCGATCCCCTGCGATCTCGCCGACATGGACGCCGTCGACGCGTTGGCCGCCGAGGTACAAGAGCGACTTGGCGGGGTGGATATTTTGATCAACAACGCCGGTCGCTCCATTCGCCGGCCGCTGGCCGAGTCACTGGAACGCTGGCACGACGTCGAGCGGACGATGGTGCTCAATTACTACTCGCCGCTGCGCCTGATCCGCGGGATAGCACCCGGGATGCTGCAGCGTGGCGACGGGCACATCATCAACGTGGCGACCTGGGGGGTTTTCAGCGAGGCGTCACCGCTGTTCTCGGTATACCACGCGTCGAAGGCCGCGCTGTCCGCGGTCAGCCGGGTCATCGAAACCGAATGGGGTGCAAAGGGTGTGCACTCGACCACGCTGTACTACCCGCTGGTGGCCACCCCGATGATCGCGCCGACGAAGCAATACGAGGGGCTGCCGGCGTTGACGTCACACGAGGCGGCGGGCTGGATGATCACCGCCGCGCGCACCCGGCCAGTCCGGATCGCGCCGCGGATGGCCGTCTTCGCCCGGACGATGGACACGGTCGGTCCCGGTTTGGCGACCAGGCTGATACGGCGCCAGCGACTTCAGCCCGGCGACGCGTGATAGACACGAAGACATGGAGATCCTGGCCAGCCGGATGCTGTTCCGGCCGGCGGACTATCAACGATCGCTGAGCTTCTACCGCGACCAGATCGGTTTAGCGATCTTTCGCGACTACGGCGCGGGCACCGTGTTCTATGCCGGCCAATCGCTGATAGAGCTGGCCGGCCACGGCGCGCCGGAGCACCCCGCCGGGGCGTTCCCGGGCGCGATGTGGCTACAGGTGCGTGATGTGGTCGCGACCCAGGCCGAGTTGGAGAGCAGAGGCGTGGCGATCGCCCGCGAGGCCCGCCAGGAACCGTGGGGGCTGCACGAAATGCATGTGGTCGATCCCGACGGCGTACTGCTGATCTTTGTCCAGATCCCACCCGAGCACCCGCTGCGGCGCGACACGCGCGGTGAGCGCCCTCGAGCCGAAGGTTAACCGCAGGCAAACATCTGAAGACGAGTGTCGAATACCAGGGATTCACATTCCCGTTCTTTCGACAACCGCGCCCTGATACCACCAGAATTAGCGCCGTGAGCCTTCAGTTGTTCCTTCTGATCATCGTCGTGATCACAGCCCTCGCATTCGATTTCACCAACGGATTCCACGACACCGCAAATGCCATGGCCACCTCCATCGCCAGCGGCGCACTCAAGCCGAAAACCGCGGTATCGCTCTCGGCGGTGCTGAACCTCGCCGGTGCGTTCCTGTCTACCGCCGTCGCCGCGACGATCGCGAAGGACCTCGTCAACGGTCATCTGGTGACACTTCAACTCGTCTTCGCCGGTCTGGTCGGTGGGATCGTCTGGAACCTGCTGACCTGGCTGCTGGGTATTCCGTCCAGCTCCTCGCATGCCCTGGTCGGCGGCATCGTCGGCGCGATGATCGCGGCGGTCGGCGGACACGGGGTGATCTGGACCGGCGTGGTGTCCCGCGTGCTGATCCCGGCCCTGGTGTCGGTGATAGTGGCCGTAGTGGTCGGTGCGGTCGGCACCTGGCTGGTCTACCGACTCGATCGCGGCGTCCCGGAGCAGCGCAGCGAGGCCGCTTTCCGCCGCGGCCAAGTCTTCTCGGCGTCGCTGGTCTCGCTGGCACACGGCACCAACGACGCGCAGAAGACGATGGGCGTGATCTTCCTAGCGCTGATCTCGTACGGCGCGGTCAGCAGGACGGAAGCGCTGCCGCCGTTCTGGGTGATCTTGGCCTGCGCGTGCGCGATGGCGCTGGGCACCTACACCGGCGGCTGGCGGATCATCCGCACCATGGGCAAGGGAATCGTCGAGATCAAGTCGCCACAGGGCATGGCCGCCGAATCATCTTCGGCGGTAATCATCCTGCTGTCCGCTCACTTCGGGTACGCGCTGTCGACCACTCAGGTGGTCACCGGATCGGTGCTCGGTAGCGGGATCGGCAAACCCGGTGCGGAGGTGCGCTGGGGGGTGGCCGGCCGGATGGCGACCGCCTGGCTGATCACGCTGCCGGCGGCCGGTCTCGTCGGTGCCGTCACCTACTGGGTGGTGCATGGGATCGGTGGCTTCGCCGGCGCGACCGTCGGCTTCCTGCTGCTGGTGGCGACGGCGTCGCTGATCTACCTGCGGTCGCGGAGAAACAAGATCGACCACAACAACGTCAATGCCGAGTGGAAGGGTGACTTGACCGCCGGGCTCGATGAGGTCGACCACCCTAAGGTGACCGTCGGCGCGAGTGGCGCCGGCGGGAACGCAGAGGTTACTGACGCCACCCCTGCAAAGAAAGCAGGCAAGCCATGAGCACTTGGTTCAACTACGAGGCTTCGCTGAAGATCCTGATCTTCGGTCTGCTCCTCGGCGCCGGACTGCCTGCGTTGTTCGCTCTCGGAGTGCGGGTGGGCGCCGCTGGCGCCGGTATCGAGGGTTCCGATGGGGCTGCCGTGGGGCACAAGAATCCGGCGCTCACCGCCCTGAGCTGGGCGTTGTATGCGTTGGCGCTGTTCGCGGTCGTGATCGGGGTGTTGTACATCGCCCGCGACTTCATCGGGGCGCAGACCGGCATGTATATCCTGGGTGCCAAACCTTCGTAAACTTAGATTCATTCGCTGTTCAGGCTTAACCGAGGCTGTGCGGGGGAAGTTGAGGCAGTGTGAACCGTTTTCTGACCTCGATCATTGACTGGTTGCGCGCGGGTTATCCAGAGGGCATACCACCCACCGACTACTTCCCGGTGCTCGCGCTGCTGTCCCGCCGGCTGAGCAACGACGAGGTCAAGGTGGTGGCCCGCGAGTTCAAGCACTCGGCCGGGTTCGATGACGTCGACATCGGCGTGCTGATCACCCGGCTCACCGACCAGCTGCCGTCCCAGGAAGACATTGAGCGGGTGCGGGTCCGTCTGGCCGCCAAGGGTTGGCCGTTAGACAACGCTCGCGACGACGAGGAGACGGCCGGATAGCGGTCCTGCGCGCCTTCGCCGTGGCGCAGGGTTCCTCGGCGCGACCGCTACTCGCTGCTCTGGAACAGGTCATGCACGGCCGGGCGTCTGCACTGCTGCCGGTGCCAGCCGGCGTCGATCGCCAGTCCGACTTGTCGGCGCTGCGGGTGGGCGAAGCTATCGACGACGACATCGCCCTGGTGGTGACGACGTCGGGTACCACCGGCCCGCCCAAAGGTGCGCAGCTCACCGCCGCCGCGCTGACCGCCAGCGCCGCAGCCACCCATGACCGTTTGGGCGGTCCGGGCCGATGGCTGCTGGCTTTGCCGCCCTACCACATCGCCGGTGTCCAGGTGCTGGTGCGCAGCCTGCTGGCCGACACCGTGCCGATCGAGCTGGATGTGTCGGCCGGCTTCGATATCAGCGAATTGCCTTCTGCTGTAAACCAACTCGGCTCCGTCCGCCGCTATACTGCGCTGGTCGCCACACAGTTGTCCAAGGCGCTGACCGATCCGGCCGCTGCAGCGGCGCTGGCCGCGTTGGATGCCGTGCTGCTCGGCGGCGGACCGGCCCCACGACCGATCCTCGACGCCGCCGCGAGCGCGGGTATCACGGTGGTTCGCACCTACGGGATGAGCGAAACCGCCGGCGGCTGCGTGTACGACGGCATTCCGCTCGACGGGGTGCGGCTGCGGGTGGAGCCCGACGGCCGGATCGTGATCGGCGGCCCGACACTGGCCAAAGGCTATCGCAACCCGCCAAATCCCGACCCGTTCGCCGAGCCGGGCTGGTTTCGCACCGATGACATTGGCGCTGTTGATGATTCGGGTGCACTCAGCGTGTTGGGCCGAGCCGATGAGGCGATCAGCACAGGCGGCTTGACGGTGCTGCCGCAGCCCGTGGAGGCGGCGCTGCGGAGCCACCCCGCGGTGGCCGACTGCGCGGTGTTCGGGCTCGCCGACGAGCGGCTGGGTCAGCGGGTGGTGGCAGCCGTGGTGGTGACCGATGGTTGTTCCCCGCCCTCGCTCGAGACGCTGCGGGCACACGTGATGCAGACGCTGGACCGCACGGCTGCGCCCCGCGAGCTGCATATCCTCGACGCGCTGCCGATGCGCGGCATCGGCAAGGTAGACCGGCAAGCGCTGGCACGTCATGCCGGAAAACAGTTGCCTTAGAGAGACTTTCACATCACTCTACCTGGTCGTCCGTGTCGGCTTAGGTAGGTGCTACGACCGGATGACATAATGCACCAATGCACCGCCACATCATCGTCAGCGGTGACGATGCGCTGGCCACCACGATCATCGAGGAGCTGAAAAACGCCGGCGTGACCGTCGCCCGGCTGGCCAACATCGACCTCTCCGAGGCGGGGGTCGCTCGCGAGCTTACCCTGGCCGACATCGGTCATGCGCTCGCAGTCGTGTGCGCCGGGGATGACGACGCGACAAATCTCGAAATCGCGCTGCTGGCAAGGAGAGCCAACCCGACAGCGCGGGTGGTGGCACGGCTCGCCAACGACGTGCTCCGCGAAGCGATATCCGACGACAACGGGCCCGGCGCCATCTTCAACGTCGCCGAACTCGCGGCGCCATCGGTGGTCGAGGCATGCCTGGAACACACCACACACGAGTTCGAGGCCGCGGGCATCAACTTCGTCGTCTCCGGCCGCGAGGCGTCCCGTGACGCGACGCTGCGCGAGCTTTACGGGGACTTGGCCCCGGTAGCGGTGATTCACGGCGACGACTCCCCCACCCCTGGCGAGATGGAGATCTGCCCAAGCCGGGATCAGCGGGTGCGCGCCGGCGATTGGACGATGATGGTCGGCACCGCCGACGAGGTGGCCGCCCAAAACATCAGGGTCCGGCGCCTGACCCGCACCCGATCGCGCCAGCCACGGCTGCGGAAAGCATTCGACGCCGTGCGCGCCCTGGTCACCGATTTCAACCCGGCGTTTTATCCCGTTGTGGCCGGCGCGCTGGTGCTGCTGGCCTGCTCAACGGTGTTGTTGCGCTTCGGCTACCAGGCCCCGCCGCGGATGGGCTGGGTCGACGCGATCTACTTCACCGTCGAGACGGTGACCACCACCGGCTACGGCGACTTCAGCTTTGTGCACCAGCCCACCTGGCTGCGGGTGTTCGCCGCCTTGTTGATGTTCAGCGGGGTGACCACCACCGCTTTGCTGGTCTCGTTCATCGCCGACGTGCTGCTGTCGCGCCGCTTCGTCATGGGAGTTGCCCGCCCGCGGGTGCGCCATCTGCACAACCACATTGTGGTCGTCGGGTTGAGCGCACTCGGCATGCGCGTGGTCAGCGATCTGACCGCCGCCGGCTACGACGTAGCGGTGATCGAGCGAGACGAGGAGAACAGCTTCTTGTCGGTGGCACGCCAACTCGACGTGCCGGTGATCTTCGGCGACGCCACCTTGGGCCAGACACTGCGATCGGCGCGGGTGGATCGTGCCCGCGCGGTGGCGGTGCTGACTCGCGACGACATGACCAACATCGAAACCGGGATCGTGCTGACCGAGATGCTGGGAACCGAGGTGCGACCCGGGCTCAACTGGACCGATATCCCGCTTGTGCTGCGTGTCTATGACCGCACGCTGGGCTTCGCGGTGGCACAGCGGTTCGGTTTTGAAAACGTGCGCTCCACCGTCGAGCTGGCCGCGCCGTGGTTCATCGGCGCCGCGGTCGGTCTGCAGGTCCTGGGCAGCTTCTCGGTGAGGCAACGCTCCTTTGTGGTCGGCGGAATGCGCGTGGCGCGCGGCAGCGAACTCGACGGCCTGCGCATGTTCGAACTGTCGACTCAGACTCGGGTCATCGCCATCACCCGACCCAACTCACTGGTCAAGCTGCACCCGCGCCGCGACGCCCGACTACACGCCGACGACACTGTCTACCTCGTCGGCCCTTACCGCGAATTGCTCGACACGCTGCGCAAAGGACTTTCACCCCAACAAACCGCGGCCGACGCGCCTGCCCAGCAATAGTGAGGATCGCTCGCCGGGACGCAATCGCGGCTGCGATCGGGCTGGTCCTGGTTGCCGCCGCGTTCGTACTGCCCCGCCTGCACTTGGGTATCAGATCGCGTCTGCATACCGCACCGGATCGTTTCGGCTGGCATGCCGGGGCTGCGCCGATCTTCGGCTGGTTCGACGCCCACGTCGGTTGGGGCACCGGACCGGCTATTCTGCTCGGGCTGGCCGCTGTCGTCTGGGGACCCATTGTGGCGCAGCGGCTTTCGTGGCGGATACTGCCGCTGGTCGCCTGGGCCACGTCCTGCGTGTGGGCGTTCTCACTGGCGATGATCGACGGCTGGCAACGCGGTTTCGCCGGCCGATTGACCGACAAGGACGAGTATCTGCCGCAGGTGCCGGGCATCACCGACATCCCCGAGGCGCTGCGGACCTTCTCCAGCCGGATCCCGGACTATCAGCCGAACTCGTGGATCACCCATGTCTCCGGTCACCCGCCGGGGGCGCTGCTGACGTTCGTGTGGCTGGACCGCATCGGCCTCGGCGGCGGTGCGTGGGCCGGGCTGCTGTGCGTGCTGGTGGGGTCGAGCGCCGCCGCCGCAATCGTGATCACGCTGCGGGCGCTGGCCGACGAGCCGACCGCGCGCCGCGCCGCGCCGTTCGTCGCGGTGGCACCCACGGCGATCTGGATCGCGGTCTCGGCCGACGGGTACTTCGCCGGGGTTGCCGCGTGGGGTATCGCGCTGCTGGCATTGGCGGTGCGCGGCACGGTTCGGTTTCCTGCACTGGTCGCGGCCGCGGCAGGATTGCTGCTCGGCTGGGCGGTGTTCCTCAGCTACGGCCTGACATTGATGGCGTTTCCGGCGTTGGCGGTGCTGGTGTGCGCGCCCGACTGGCGCGCCGCGCTGCGCGCACTGGGCCCGGCGATTCTGACCGCTGCCGCGGTGGCGGCGGCGTTCACCGCTACCGGCTTCTGCTGGTTCGAGGGCTATACCCTTGTGCAGCGGCGCTATTGGCAGGGAATCGCGCAGGATCGGCCGTTCCAGTACTGGAGCTGGGCCAATTTGGCGGCGGTGGTCTGCGCGATCGGCTTGGGCAGCGTCGCCGGGCTCGGCCGAGTCTTCGACCCGGCAGCGATCCGTCATCGGTCGGGCCTGCACTTGCTGCTCCTGGCGATGCTGGTTGCCATTGTCTGCGCGGACGTGAGCATGCTGAGTAAGGCGGAGACCGAACGGATCTGGCTGCCGTTCACCGTCTGGCTGACCGCCGCGCCCGCGCTGCTGCCGGTGTGGTCTCAGCGAATGTGGCTGGCCGTCAATGTAATCGGAGCACTGTTGCTCAACAGTCTGATCTTCACCCACTGGTAGAGAGGCATGGGTATGCCGGAACTGTCCCGCCGACTCGGCACCGTCGACGCGGTGGTGATCGGTCTGGGATCGATGATGGGCGCCGGGGTGTTCGCGGCGTTCGGCCCCGCCGCCCGCGCCGCCGGGGCCGGGCTGTTGATCGGGTTAGTCATTGCCGCGGTGATCGCGTACTGCAACGCCACCGCCTCGGCGCAGCTGGCGGCGGTGTATCCGACGTCCGGCGGCACCTACATCTACGGGCGCGAACGGCTCGGCCCGTGGTGGGGCTTCGCGGCCGGATGGGGATTTGTCGTCGGCAAGACCGCGTCGTGTGCGGCGATGGCGCTGACGATTGGCACGTATGCGCTAGCTGGCCCGTGGTGGGCGCAGCGCCTGATCGCCGTCGTCGCAGTGATCGGGCTGACCGCGCTGAATTACCGCGGTGTCACCAAGACAGCGAGATTGGCCCGAATCCTGGTGGCCTGCACGCTTGTTGCTCTCGCCGTTGTGGTCATTGCCATCGCGGTCGCCGGCGTAGAGCCGTCGAATCTGACCGGCGCGGGCGTCTGGTCGTCGGTCACGGTCTACGGGGTTTTGCAATCGGCCGGGCTGCTGTTCTTTGCGTTCGCCGGCTATGCCCGGATCGCGACGATGGGCGAAGAGGTCCGCGATCCGGCCCGTGCCATCCCGCGAGCGATCATCGTCGCGTTCGGAATCACGGTGGTGGTGTATCTGGTCGTCGGGGTTGCGGTGCTGCTGGCGGCGGGACCTGAGCGGCTGGCGCATTCTGCGGCCCCGCTCGCCGAGGCGCTGCGCGCGGTCGGGGCCGCTCCGCTGGTGCCGGTGGTCGCGGTGGGTGCGACGCTGGCCAGCCTTGGTGCGTTGTTGGCGCTGATCGCCGGGATTGGGCGCACCAC
>JAFAID010000025.1 GCA_019236925.1 Mycobacterium sp.
CGGCGTGCCGGGTGGTCTCGTTGAGCCAAAGGTCAACGGAGATCATGGCTTCCAGCATCGGCAGCACTTCGTCGAGCTTGTCGCCGCCGGGCGTGGACAACACCGGGTTGCCCGCTATCGTGATCAGCGCCTTGAGCTGCCCGTCGCCCGGTGTGGCAATCTCTTCGGCCATGCACGACACCGGTGCCTGCCCCAGGACCTCTTTTGCGCCACGAACCCGCGTGTGCCAGCGGCCGAATTCGGGTGCACCGCCCTCCAGGCCGGGCAGCGGCTGCGAGGTGATCGACCAAGCTGCCGGTCGCGGGAACATCGCGCCGCCGGCGGTGTCGAAATGGCCGGTCAGAATGTTGATCACATCGACCAGCCAGCTGGCAAGGCTGCCAAACTCCTGGTTGCACAAGCCGATTCGGCCGTATACCACCGATTTCGCGGTGCCGGCGAGCTCACGGGCGAGGCCGCGGATCCGGCCCGCGTCGATGCCGGTGACGGCGCTGACCCGCTCCGGCGGCCAATCCGCGGCGACCCGGCGCATCGTGTCGACGCCATCGACGTGCGGTCCGGGGTTGATGAGGTCTTCGTCAAATAGGGTGTGCGCCAACGCAAGTAGCAGCGCTGCGTCGGTGCCCGGGACGATCGGAAGCCACTCGTCGGCGCGGGCGGCGGTGAGGGTGCGCACTGGGTCGATCACGATCACCTTGCCGCGTTTGCGAATCGCTTCGATCAGGCCCATCACGTCAGGTGCGGCCAGCAGCGACCCCTGCGACGCGGCGGGGTTGGCGCCCATGATCAACATCAGGTCGGTGCGTTCGATATCGGGCACCGGGAAGTTCCACCAGAGGCCGTACATCAGGTGCGACGACAGGTTCTTGGGCCACTGGTCGACCGTCCCCGGCGAATACGTGACCGGCATACCGGACATGCCCAGCAGCACACCCGCATAGCGGGCCAGCGAGAACGAGTGCGCCAGCGGGTTGCCGGTGTAGGCGGTGACCGCGCCGATCCCGTATTCGGCGATCACCGGCTGCAGCAACTCGGTGCAGCGGCGAAACGCCGCGTCCCAGCTGACCTCCCGCCAGCGCCCGTCGACCTTGATCAGCGGGCTGCGGATGCGGTCCGGGTCGTGGTGCACTGCCCCCAGGGATACGCCCTTCGGGCACAGGTGTCCGCGACTCCACACGTCGTCGCGGTTGCCGCGGATGCTGCTGACCCTGCCGCCCTCGACGTGAATCTCTAAACCGCACATTGCTTCACAGAGTGGACAGGTGCGCAGATGCCTGCCGTCCTCGGCACTCGCCATCCGCCCACTCTATTCCGCTACTGGTGGTAACGGAAGTGGGCATAAGTCGACGCTCAGCGCGTCAGGCTATCCTGACAGCTATGAGCGTGGCGGACGCCTGGGAGCAGGCCCGACAAGCGTGGCGGCGGCTTGCGGCGAGCAGCTCAGACCCTCGTGACGATGACGACGGGCTTGCCTCCCTGTCAGATATCGGTGTGGTGCGTCGCATGCTCGACCAAGCGGAATTAGCCGCCGTTCGAGCTGCTCGCCTGCACGGAAAGTCCTGGGCTGAGATCGCAACGTATCTCGGCATCACGCGGCAATCCGCGTGGGAACGATGGCGTGACGTCGACGACTCCCCGCGTGGTGGCGAGTCGGCGCCCAGTGCTGAATCGACGGCTCTTGCCGACGCGGCCTCGCACCTGGTGAAGATGCGCGCCCAAGAGCAGCGTCGAGCATCGAAAGTGCAGGTGCCCAACGTTGTTGGGCTGGAATGGATCGAGGCCCGTGACGTGCTTGCCGCCGAGGGACTGACGGCGATCAACGCCCAACCGGACACCCCGACCGAGCCGGGAAGCCGGGGCTGGATCGTCACCGACCAGAGCCCGGAGTCCGGCGCGCGGGTCCCCGCAGGGTCGGTAGTCCGATTGTGGTTGCGGGGCGACGGCGATGCGGGAGTCCGTGAACCGCGACGTCCGCGACCGACGCCTCGGTCGGCCCGCGAGATGTTGCCCGAACCCCACGACCAGGCCATCGGCTAACTTGCGGCAGCTCAGATGATGCCCATGCCCTGAGCCACGAGCGCGAGCCCGACTAACGTCAGCATGGCCACCAGGATCTGCCGCCGATAGGCCCGTGCCCAGTCGTGTAGTCGTCGCAGGACCGCTTCGGTCTTGGTTGGCGCGACCAGATTGCTGAGCAGCACAATCTCGACCACCGCGAGCGCCTCGGCGGTGAACACGGCGGCGGCGCCAATCTGCGTGCCTATCGAAGCGCCCGAGGTCGCGATGGTGGCGAGTCCGAACACCACGAAGGCTGGGTTAGGCGCCGCCCAGACGCCGATCGCGAACGCGACCCATAGCGACCCGCTTTCCCACGCGTTGGTGGCGCGATCGAGCAACCGCGGGATCGCGGATCGGAATCCGCCTTCGCCTGTCGCGTCCTGGCTATCCCGGCCGCGGCGAAGCAGCCGCGAGAGCGGATTCGGTGGCTCGGAGTCCACCACCACGGTCGACGGGTGGGCACCCCGAGCCTGCACCTGGGCCCGCCGACGCGCGAAAAAGCGCAGCGCCATCCCGGCCGCCGCCACCACCACCAGCACACCCGCGACGACTTCGAGAAGCCGGACGGTAGCACTGGCGGTCGTAGCCGGGCTGGCCAAGTCGTGCACAAACGGCGAAAAAATCGGGATGAAATGCAGGGCCAAAATCGGGACCAGCAGTAGGAGAAGGCTGGCTATCGCGCAGCCGACCCAGTAGACGAGCAGGTTCTGCGCGGGCCGTGGCCTGGAGATGAGGAGAAGGTTGAGGCCCAGGCGCACCGGATCGAGCGCGATGGGAAGCGCCAGCACCACCATCGAGCTCCACATGGCCGCAAACCCTACCTTGCCGCACTGGGCGGCAAACCCGCCCAAGTATTCGCCGTGAAATTCGCTATCGGGCTTGCATTTTCGCCCAGCGATTAACGCTCGCCGAGCCCGATTCGCGGCGTAAGAAGCTTGCAAATCCAAGCGATCGAATTGACCGTGCCAGTATTGCTCGATGAATTGAATGGACCCGCCAACGCCGAGCGCCGTGTCTTAGGCGTCTATTGAAAGAGGGCCGATGATATGACGATCGACGACGAGACGCTGGCCGGCGCACTACTTGCCGACCGGGTGGCGGTCGTGACCGGCGGCGGTGGCGGTATCGGGGCGGCGACCGCACGGCTCTTCGCGCAACATGGCGCGCACGTGGTCATCGCCGATATCGACACCAAACGCGCTCGAGAGACTGCCGAGGAGATCAGCAAATCGGGCGGGTCAGCTCTTCCTTTCGTCATCGATGTCCGCGACGCCGACCAGGTCACCGACTTGGCGCGGTCGATACTAAAGCGCTACGGCCGGGTCGATGTGCTGGTGAACAACGTGGGCCATTGGTTGCGCCACCCGGGCGACTTCGTCAACACCGACCCCCAACTGTGGGACGACCTCTACCGGATCAACCTGCACCACGTCTTCCTGGTCACCCACGCCTTCCTGCCGGCCATGATCGAGCGACGCGCCGGCGCCATTGTCAACGTTTCGTCCGTCGAAGGGTTGCGCGGCTACCCCGAGGACCCGGTCTACGCCGCTTTCAAAGCTGGCGTCATCCACTTCACCCGAAGCCTCGCAGTGCAGGTCGGTCACGAGGGCGTACGTGTCAACGCGATCGGCCCCGATGTCACCGAATCACTGCAGGTGCCCTACTCGCAGTGGCTTTCCGCCGAAGAGCAGCTGCAGTGGCCGCAATGGGTTCCGGTCGGACGGATGGGGCTGCCCGAGGACCAGGCCGGGGTGATCCTGTTCCTGGCCTCCGACCTGTCCGCGTTCGTCACCGGCCACACGATCCCCACCGACGGTGGCACCGGCGCAGCGGGTGGCTGGTTTCGTTCGGCACGTCGACCAGATCGGGAATGGACGAACCGCCCCGTCGCGCCGTGACCGGTCAGCTCGGCTCGCGCAGCGGCAGGCCGGCAACGCGATAGATCGCGTCGACAACGGTCATGTTCTCGATCGCGTCTTCAGGCGTCGTCTTGACCGGTTCGCCGCGCAGCACAGCCGCGGCAAACGCGTCCAGCTGATAGGCGTAGGACGCGCGGCGCGGAAAACGCTCCACACGTTTGCCGGTCGATGATCGGACCGAGAGCCGGTGATAAATCTGCGGCAACACCGGATTCAGTGCATGCAGCTCGCCCTGGTCACCCACCACGTGCGCGCTGATTTCCAGCAGGCGCGACGACCACATCGAGCAGCGGATCCGGCCGGTGTGCCCCTCGGCGAACCGCACCTCGGCGGTCATGGCTCGGTCGATTTGTGGACCGCGCAATTTCGGTTGCGCTGAAACGACTTCCGGTGTCGAGCCGCCGAATGTGCGCACCATGTGAATCGCGTAGCAGCCAGCATCCATGGTCGCGCCGCCGGCAAGCGCGTAGTTGTAGCGGATGTCGGAGGACTTCGGCAACGGGAAGCACAGGGCCGCCTCGACCCGCTCGAGCTTGCCCAGTTCGCCCGATGCGATGATCTCCTCGATTCGCAAAGCCAGCGGATGGTAGCGGTAGTGAAACGCCTCCATCACGATACGATCCGACTGTGCGGCCAGCCCGGCGATCTCGCGGGCTTCCGCGGCGTTGGCAGTGAACGGCTTTTCGCACAGCACATGCTTACCGGCGGCTAGGGCGGCCCGAGTCCATTTACCGTGCAAGCCGTTCGGCAGCGGGTTGTAGACGGCGTCGATATCCGGGTCGTCGAGCAGCGCCTGATAACTACCGTGCACCCGGCGGATGCCATGTTTACCGGCAAATGCCTGAGCACGCGAGACATCCCGCGCGGCTACCGCGGCCACCACAACGTCGGCGTTTGCTTTGGCCGGTTTGATGAGCGCCCGCGGCGCGATACGTGCCGCACCCAGTACCCCTATCTGCACGCGATTAGGCTACTTGGTGGCGCAAAACTTCGGCGCGAGGAATCGTCGAACGTTAAGTCTGGCGATGTTGAATTACATCGAATTGGACAAATTCCGTCATCCGCATGAACGGCGGCGTCGGATCCCTTCTTTCTCAGCAAGCTCACTTGAATTCTTAATGTCGCACGCAGGGTACTCACCTACCGTCGCCCCATGACTGCGGTCGGTGAGCTGGTTCGGTTCCCGTCGAGTCAGTGGTCGGCGCCGCCACCGCTGCGCTGCCCCCGCGGTCATTTGATGCGGCCGGAACGGATGCTGGTCGGCAGCACTGAATGCTCGTGTGGACGCCACTTGACGTGGCGATGTCACTGCGGCGCGGTGACGTATCGGCCTCAACTGGGCGAGAAATGCATTCTGCCTCGCCGCGCCGCCGTGCCTGCAGGTGTAACGCGACTGGCCAAGCTTGACCAACGACGGCCAAATCTTGGCGGGGATTGCAGTACGCAAGGGGATTGCAGTACGCAAGTGGAGCCAGACACTCGGGGGCGTAAACGGCGTGTCAAACTCCCGTAAAAAGGCCCCAAGTTCTCTCGCAGACACGCCGCTGGGCTGCGTACATTTTTTAAGTCGGATGTCGGGCTTTTGGCCCGCCCTGCATGAGGAAGAAGGTCATGCTCACCGTTGAATCGCGGCTCCTTGAAGCACTACGCAGCTCCGCAGTCGAGTTACGGCAACTTGCGTACACGCTGCAAAACGGGATCGGCGAGCACGATCTGCTTCGATTGTCGGAGCGGATGCACGCTGCCGCCGACGAGGTGGTCCGCCGCAGGGCGTGACCCTCGGCCTAACCGCTCAGTTTTTTCCTAGGTACCCGGCGGTTTCGGGGGTTGACCCTCGTTCGCGGGTTGACCCTCGTTCGCGGGTTGACCCTCAGCACCCGCCGGTTTGTTTTCCTCAGTAGCCGGCGGTTTCGTGGTCCAACCCTGACCGGTCAGGTATTTCGCTTCGTATTTCGGGCAGTACTCGGCGGCCGCCAGTGTCATGAATTTGTCGGCACCGTGCGCCGACAAGCCCGGATTGAGCGACACAAGGTTGCTCTCGATTTCCGTGTCCGGCGTGCCGCTGTCGGCCAACGAGCACATGTCCTTGGCAACCTTGATCGCGTGGGCCGGGTCCTGAACGGTAAGCCCGGCAGCTTTGAGTTGGGAAACGAAGTCGGCGTCGCCACCGGATGGGGGGTCGTCGGCGTATGCCGGCGCGGCCATCCCGATCATGGCGGCGGCACTTGTCAGGATCAGCAGACGTTTCATATTCCCGAGTGTTCCAAATTCGCGTCCGTGACGCATCCCGCATCCAACACCAGGGCGATATGCGACAAGTGTTCAGACGGCAAACCCGGAGGGTTAACCGTATGTCAAAGTCCCGGCAGCTTGCGTACACGCTGCAGAACGGGATCGGCGAGCACGATCTGCTTCGATTGTCGGAGCAAGGTGCCGCCGCCGACGAGGTGGTCCGCCGCAGCGCGTGACCCGCTCGGCGTGACCGCTAGTTCCCTACGGCACCGGCGGCTTCGGCGGCTGGCCCGGGCCGGTCAGGTGGTTCGAGCAGTACTTGCCTTTCGCCAGTGTCATGAACTCGGCGGCGTCGTGCGCCGTCAAGCCCGGATTGCGCGAGACAAGGTTGCTCTGGATGTCCGTGTCCGGCGTGCCCTTGTCGATCAACGCGCACATGTCCTTGGCAGCCGCGATCGCCTTGGCCGGGTCCTGCTCGGTAAGTCCGGCGGATTTGAGTTGGGCAATGAAGTCGGCG
This sequence comes from Mycobacterium sp., assembly GCA_019236925.1. Classification (GTDB taxonomy): domain Bacteria; phylum Actinomycetota; class Actinomycetes; order Mycobacteriales; family Mycobacteriaceae; genus Mycobacterium. Next base: position 6,727 of record JAFAID010000025.1, read on the forward strand.
TCGGCACCGGACGGGGGGTCATCGGCGTATGCGGGCGCGGCCATTCCGATCAGGGCGGCGGCGCTTGTCAGGATCAGCAGATGTTTCATGTTTTCGAGAGTTCCCAAAATCGCGTCGAGGATGCATCCCGCATCCGACACACGGCGATGTGCGACAACTGTTCAGACCGCGTTAACGCGGGCGTGGCCGAAGGCGACCCTACGCTTCCTCGCGCTCGGCATCGGCCACCGTCAACGGCAACGCCAGCTCTTCGAGCGGGCGTTGCTCCGCCGTGACACCAAGCCACAATTCGACCAAGCCTGAAGCGGCCATCACCGCCGCTCCGATCAGGAAGGACCAGACCACCAGGCCGCGCTCTCCCGAATTGATCAGCTGACCGAACAGCAGCGGACCGGTGATACCGCCAATCGCGGTGCCGACGGCGTAGAAGAACGCGATCGCCAACGCCCTGGTCTCCATCGGAAAGATCTCGCTGACGGTCAGGTAGGCCGCGCTCGCACCCGCGGAGGCCAAAAAGAACGCCAGCGCGAGCACGATGATGAAGGTCCAGACGCCGCCGGTCTGGGTGACGAACAGCACCGCGAGCACGACTGCCACGACTGCGGAACCGACATAGGCAAAGGTGATCATCGGTTTGCGGCCGATGGTGTCGAACAGCGGCCCGAGTGCCAAGGGCCCGACGAAATTGCTGAGCGCCCAGAGGATGTAGAACAGCGGCACCTTCCCGGATGGGACGCCATAGAACCCGCTCAACAGGGTGCCGAGATTGAAGGTCACGCCGTTGTAGAGGAACGCCTGCCCGATGAACAGTGCCAACCCCAGAACGGCGCGCCGTGGGTAAAGCTTAAATGCGACCCTGGCGATCTCGCGAAACGAAATGGTCTGGCGCTGACGAACTTTGAGCGGGCGCCCGTGCGGCTCGGGCAAGGGTTGGCCGGTGTCCTGCTCGATTTCCTTTTCGATCGCGGCGACCACGTGCTCGGCTTCCTGCGCGCGGCCGTGAATGAACAACCAGCGCGGACTTTCCGGCACGTTGCGCCGGACAAGGAGCACGAAGATACCGAAGATGGCTCCAATGCCGAAGGCGAGCCGCCACCCGGTGTTGGCCGGGAAGTTCGACGTGTCCAGCAGGACCAGCGCGCCGGCCGCCCCCGCGGCCGAACCCAGCCAGTATGTCCCATTGATCACCAGGTCCACGCGACCACGCACACGCGCGGGGATGAGCTCGTCGATCGCCGAATTGATGGCGGCGTATTCGCCCCCGATCCCGGAGCCGGTGAAGAAGCGCGTGATGAAGAAATACCAAGGCGCGAAAGCGAATGCCGTCGCAACGGTGGCAGTCAAATACACCGCGAGGGTCAGCATGAACAGGTTGCGCCGTCCGAAGCGGTCCGTCAGGTGACCGAAGAACAATGCGCCTAAGCAGGCTCCCGCGATGTAGATCGCCGCTGCCACGCCGATCTGTGCGGGGTCGAGTTCGATACCGCTGCCCTTCTCGGTGAGCCGGGACGACACGTTGCCGACCATCGTCACCTCGAGCCCGTCCAGGATCCACACCCCGCCAAGACCGACGACGACGCGCCAGTGAAACCGTGCCCAGGGCAGTCGGTCCAGCCGTGCCGGCACCTGCGTGGTGATGGTTCCGGTCTGCACGCTTTTGCTCATGGTGCTCCGTTCTGGGTCGACCGAGGTTTACCCGCTTGCGTGTATCGCAAGCCTCAACGAAACCATTTGTCCGCGTGTGGGTGCTTGCCCGCCTCGGCTACGCCGTCAGTGCGTCGATGTGGTAGCGGCTGGCCGTCCAGGGCGGCGTGCCGGGGGTCGGTGTGAGGCTGACCGTGACGAGGTTTTTGCCGGCAGTGAGACGGTCGGGCACGAGGTAGGTGTCATCGAGCCAGCGGTGTGATTCGTTGCTGCGCGGCTCTAACCAGATCCCCGCGGGTATGCCGTCGATGGCGACGTCTGCTGATTGGAAACCGGCCAATTGGTCCGACGTGCGGCGCAGCAAGATGCCCCGATTGTCCGGACTGACGAGGACGTGGAATGTGACTGGAGCGTTGGTCGCGCTGACCAGCCCGGCGACGGTGCGGGCGTCGTCGCTGCCCTCGTATTCGCTGACGAGCAGCTGATTGGTGGCATCGCGGTCGCTGTAGCCGTGCAGGAGTCGGCTGACCGGATCGCCCGCGTTGATTTCGTCGGTCGGAGTGACGGTGTCGTTTGGTTGGGTGTAGAGAAACGCTGTTGAGCTGTAGTCGGGTTGGACCATGTTGCGTTTCCCGTGCTCGATGCCGAATCGGATTGCGGAGTGGTAGCCGATAGCGTCGGCGAGCATGAGCCGGTAGACGGCCACACAGTAGTCTGCGCACCCACCGGTGGCCGTGCGTTGATCGGGTTGGCCGGTCAGCGGGTCGCTATAGGTGGTGCCGTTGTGGAAGTACCAGCCACCCTCGTAGAAGTCCTCGGTGCCGGTGCCGTACCACTGTGGCGACGCAGAACCATCGGTGTAGACCCGTTCGGCTCCTTCGAGGAAGTACGGCGAGTCATCGCCGAACGACGTCTTGATCCGGGAACCGCGGATGGTGTGGCTGACGCCGACGAATTTTCCGTGGCCCTGTTCGTCGGCGAACAACCAGTCCTGACCAATCGTCGTTGGTCCGGCATGCGAGCGCGCGGTGAAGTAGCCCGCACGGCCGCCGGCCAGCGCGGGTGCCCACTGCGGGTCGGGTGCGAACACGACGTCGCTGTCGATCCCGGTTACCGGGCTGTCGGTCGCGTTGACGACGGTGACGTGCGCGCTGCGGGCGAAAGGCATTGGCCACCACGCTGCCAACGACAACGACCCGTCGGGTTGTGGGGTCGTCGCGAACATCAGCGATCGCACGGTGTCGGTGCCCAGCCCGGCGCCGAAGAATTCTCCAAGCGGCGAGTCGACCATCGTTCGGCCGTCGAACTCGATCTGCAGCCGCAACCCAGCCAGGAGTTGATCCGCCGGCCGTGGCAGCCGCAGGCGCAGCGCCGAGATGCTGCCCGAACCGGTCGATTCCGCGATCTGCAGCCCCGTGCGGGCGGGAATGGCGACGACACGATGGTCGTGCCTCGCTGCGG
>JAFAID010000342.1 GCA_019236925.1 Mycobacterium sp.
GGTGCGGTGTTGATCGCCTGCGCCGTAGCGGTTTTCGTGTTCGGGATGCTTGAGGCACCCGCACGCGGCTGGGGCAACCCGCTGATCTGGGGATCGATGGCCGCCGGGGTGGCACTGGCCGCAGTCTTTGGGTTCGTCGAGATGCGGCGCCGACATCCCCTGCTCGACGTTCGGCTCTTCCGCAGACCGGACTTCGCCACCGGATCGGCGAGCATCACCGTCTTTTTCATGGCGATGTTCGGCTTCTTCTTCGTCATCATGCAATACATCCAGTTGGTTATGGGCTACAGCGCGATCCAGACCGCATTCGCGCTGAGTCCCCTGATGGCGCCCATGCTGACGTTGTCGGTGCTGTCCCCGTGGTACCTGCCGCGCATGGGTCTGCGGCTGGTGACGTTCATCGGCCTACTGCTCATCTCGGCCGGGTTCTTGTGGATGCGCGTCCTGCAAGTCGATTCGCCATACTGGGACATGATGTGGCCACTGCTGGTAATGAGCACCGGCATTGGATTCTGCACAGCACCAAGCACATTAGCGATCATGACGGCAGTGCTGGACCAGAAGCAGGGGGTTGCATCGGCGGTCAACGACACCACCCGTGAGGTCGGTGCCGCGCTCGGCATCGCGTTGGCCGGGTCCATCCTGGCGGCGCGATATGCCCACGTCCTCGGACCGCATCTGGCCGCCTTCCCCGGTCCGGTGCGCTCCCCGGCTTCTCATTCGCTGGCTCAAGCCTTGGAGATTTCCAAAACGCTTGGCCCGCAGGGCCGTCAACTCACCGAGCTCAGCCAGACGGCCTTCCTGCAGGCGATGGAATCGTCGCTGCTGGTAATGGGCCTGGTCATCGCCGTGGCCGCGCTGGTGATCGGCGCCTGGGCGCCGGGCCGCGACAGTCGACAGCTGCGACTGGTGCGAAGGATCACGGGCCTGACGTCAGCCGACGAACTCCGCGGCCCGGTGTCCGAGCATGACGATGCTCGCGTGCGGGCCACGGCTGGTGATCGCCGGCAAGACCGATCCGTCGATCACCCATAAACGGTCGATACCGCGCACGCGACAGCGCGAGTCCAGCACCGCGTACTCATCGCCGTCGTCGCCCATCGGCGCCGTTCCACACAGATGCTGTGAGGTTGACCACGCTGGCGGACCGATTTTGGTTGTCGAGCCGACTAATTCGCGGACCAGCTCGCTGCCGCGTTGCAACGACGCGATGTCTTGGGGATCGCAGTCGTAACGATGCTCGATATGCGGAGGAACCCGGGGATCGGCGGAAACCGCGGTAATGCGGCCGCGGGACCGTGGTTGCATCAGCGCCACCCCGATATGCGGCCAGTCGGGATGACCCGGTGTGCCGTCGCCGACCATCGCGACGAACCCCCCGGTGTAGGGGCGGATCTCGAGCTCGTCGCCGGTGCTCAACACCACCTCGAGTACCGGGCGGTTGGGGGCTACCGCCCAATTCGTCCGCAATACCCATTCGGGGTGATCGGCGAACCGCTTGCCAACCGGCAGCGAGACCTGCACCGGGATACCCGCACGCCGCAGATCCGACGCGTCGCCCACACCCGACAGCATGAGCAGGTGCGCGGACTCAATCGCACCGGCGGACAACACGATACGATCCGCATTCAGCGACATCGGCCCTCCGGCAGCTACCGCATCCACGCCGACAGCCCGGCCCTGGCTGATTCGCACCCGTACCACCCGCGTTGCAGCGAGCAAGGTCAGGTTGCGTCGCGCCAAGGCAGGTTGCAGAAAGGCGGCTCCCGGCCCCGTCCGCACACCGTCGACGATATTAAGCGGTACCGCGCCGACCCCGGACGGAATACCCGCTACGGTGGCTTCCCCGTTCAGGTCGGCGATCCACGGATATCCGGCGTGTAGCGCACCTTCGACGAAATATGCTGTACTGCGGCTTATTTCATGAGTACGACGGACCGGGATGGGACCCCGATCGCCGTGCAGTCCGTTGCGAAAGTCCAGGTCGGTTTCGATCGCCTGGAAATGGCTGAGCGCTTCGGACCAGGACCAGCCTGGCAGACCAATACTGTCGAAGTCGCGCGGCAACCCGCGGCAGAAGTAACCGCCGTTGACCGCGCCGGACCCGCCCACCACGGCCCCCCGCACGATATGCGCCCGCCGCACCCACTGCTCGGTAAGCGTGGTCACATAGCGGTGCGCCAGCGGACTGGCCGCACCGATCGGCAGCTGTAGGCCATTCGCGATCTGTGCCCGCACCGTGGGATCACCGACGCCCGCACCCGCTTCGAGCACTGTGACGCTGCAGTTGGGGTCGGCGGAAAGCCGGTTCGCAACAACAGATCCCGCGCTTCCAGCACCGATGATCAGCACATCGCTGTGCAGCGCAGCTGCGGTCAGGAGTCAGACCCGAATCTGCGGTTTGAGCGGACCGATATTGCGCTCCCGCAGCACGCCGTACCACAGCCCGAGGCCGTAGGCCAGATCATCGAGACGCTTGAGCACCAGGTAGGTCAGCGGCCCGATCGGCTTGGCATTTTCGTCGGCGGTTCGCCGGCGGCTGGCCCAATCCACCACGCCGTCGACGACAGCAGCGACCAGCACCACTCGGCGACAGGGTCTGAACAGGATGGCCGCCAGCAACGCGACGGGCCAGTAATGCCGGCAAATCGCCGAGGCCAGTTGCATTGCCGCCGACCAGAGGCCGCGGGCAGCCACCGCCAGCACATCCGAGATCTGCGTGTCAGCACCCTGCAGCGTCTTCGCGATGCGTCGTCCCGTTAGCCCGGCCACGAGCAGGGACGCCAGATAACTGAAGCTCGAGCCGATGGCCATCAGGATCCACGCGGCAAGTGCCCATCCGGATATCATCAGTGGCGCGATCTTGTCCGGGTGTCGCACCGACAACGGAGCAGCGGAACCGCCGTAAAACGCTTTGCGCGCAATCCAATCCCGCAATTGCGTTCGATGATCGTGCCCCACCTGGGCGATCGGCTCGTAGCGCAGCCGGGCACCCGCTTCGACCAGCCGCCAGCACAGATCGACGTCCTCACCGGAGCGCAGGGTCTCGTCGAAGCCGCCGATTTCGCACAGTTTGGACGTGCGGCAAATGATCGCCGCACTGGGCACATAGGAGACGCTGGTGTACGGGATGACCGGGGCTTCACGCTGCCCGAGGTCCAGCGATGAGCGCACCGCCTCGTAGCGAGCTACCAAGTGGTCTGTCTGGGCCAGACCCACGATTCGCGGGGCGACCAGTGCCACAGTGGGGTCACAGAAATGGCCGAGCAGAACCTCCAGCCAGCCGCGTCGCGGAACGACGTCGGAGTCCAAGAAGGCGACGAAGCCCGACTTGCAGGCGGCAAGACCGGTATTGCGTGCCGCAGCAGGTCCTTTGCTTTGCGCATGGCGGAGCACCTCGATGTCGGAGTGCGGCCCCGCAATGGCCTCTCGCTCAATCGGTGTCGATGAGCCGTCGTCAACGACGATGATGCGCAGGCCACGCAACGCGGCGACCAACCGCCGCAAGCCATAAGCGTTGTCCCGCACCGGAATTACCACAGTCACATCGCGATGCGACGGGCCACCCGCTGGCCGCGGGTGAGCCACCGTCGCGTCCAGCAATGTCCGGGCCAGCTCGGCGCTCACCGCGTCGTGGACTTTGAGACGGCCGTCGGCGAGCATGTCCTGGGCGGCCGGCGCCAACCGCAACAACCGGGTAGGCGAGCCACCCAGCAAAGCCGAGCCTTGGCCGAGCACCCTTACCCGCCGGTCGACTTGCACAGCAAATCCATCCGGCAACCGCGCCTGTGTCATAAGCGCCACTCTCCCCCGCAAGCGGGGGGACCCCCCCGATTCATGCCGGCACCGTCGTCGTCGGCGCGGGTCATTTGAGCATCCCGTCCGCCGCAGGCGCCCAACGTTTGACCCGGCTCAGACAATCGTCGACCATTTCCGCGATCATCCGCTTCCCCTCTGCAGCGGTCGCCGTGGTCGGGTCACCCAATACGCCGAGTTCGCTGACCGCCGCGACTCCCGCGCGTTGCATTGACGGTAGCAGGTCGGAGAGCGGCGCGCCGTTGCCCTTTCGCCATCGGTCGGTCAGTACGTCGGCCGGCGAAATATGGAGCAATACTGAAGTTTCAGCGTGGCCGGCGTGGGCATCGGCGCCCGCCACGGCGCAAGGGGACCACCCGGCGTCACGTCCTTCCGATCGCAGTTGGCCCACCGCACGGCGCAGGGCGCTGACGTTCCCGCCATGGCCGTTGATGAAGAGGAGCCGCTGCGCCCAGCAGGTAGCCGACCTGCCGTACTCCACCAGCAGCGTGGTCAGGGCCTCGGTGCCGATGGAGATGGTTCCGGGGAAGCTTTGGTGCTCGCCGCTGTCGCCGTAGGCGATGGGCGGTGCAACCACCCAGTGCAACTGGGGGCCGCCGGACGCGCCGGCCAGGCCGGCAGTGATCCCCCGGGCGACGGCCGTCGCGATCCGCGTGTCGGTGTCCAGTGGCAGGTGGGGGCCGTGCTGTTCGGTGGATCCGACCGGAATGATCACGCCCACGGACATGGTCTGCAGCTGGCTCGACGTCGAGCACCCTAGGTCGGCGAGGACAGCCACTCGGTGATGGTAAGACGAATTCACCTGTCGTGCATCGATTGTTGGCGCTCTGGAAAAATTTTTTGCCGCCGACCGTTCACTAAACCCGGTCACCGCTGCCACGTCCGCCACGTGAGTATCAGCATGCTCGCTGGTCTCGCGTCCGCCGAGGCTACGATCCTCCCGCCGCGGGCGGGGGGACCCCGAGCGCTCGCGCGAACCCAGCCGGCATCACGACGTCCTCCCGAGTGAGGTCGTGCACGGAGGCTCGCCCGAGTCCCATCAACGCGGAGTCGATGCCGCCGCGAAGAATGTCGAGGACGTTCTCGACACCCGATTGCCCGGCGGCCGCCAGGCCCCACAGATACGCGCGGCCGATCATGACCGCGCGCGCTCCCAATGCCAGCGCCTTGACGACGTCGCTGCCGCGGCGGATGCCGCCGTCCAGCAACACCTCGATCTGGTCGCCGACCGCGTCCACGACCGCGGGCAGCGCGCGAATCGACGCCGGCGTGCCGTCCAGGTTGTTGCCGCCGTGGTTGGATACCGAGATTGCTGAAACACCGGCATCCACAGCCCTTTTAGCGTCGTCGACCCGCATCACGCCCTTGAGCATGAACGGGCCGCCCCACTGCTCGCGCAACCAGGCGATGTCATCCCAGGTCGGCGGCGGCGTCGTCATCCACTCCCCGTAGGCGGCGAAGAACGGCGGCCCCGGCTCGCCGAGGGGGGCCTGATTGGGCACCCGCAGGTCCGGCGGGCGCAGCGTCTTGCCATACGTCCACAGCCAGCCGGGACGGGTGATCGCCTCCGGCGACAACTTCAGGATGGTCCGCAGGTTCATCTGGTCCGGGATCGCGGGGCTACCCCAGTCCCGCCCGTGCGAGAACGACCAGTCGGTCGTCGCGATCAAGCCAACGGCGCCGGCCTGCCGGGCCCGCTCGACACGCTGCGCGATCGCCTCGCGCCCGCCGAGCCAGTAGACCTGGAAGAACAGCTTCGGGTTAGCGGCGACGACCTCCTCGATCGGCTTACTGGCGAACGACGACAACCCCATGGCCGTGCCGCGTGCGGCGGCGGCCCGCGCGACAGCCACTTCACCGTCCGGATCGACCGCTTGCACGCCGGTGGGCGAGATGACTACCGGCAGCGAAATCTCTTGACCCATAACAGTTGTCGACAGATCACGCTTTTCGATAGCGCCGACCACATGGGGCGCGAAGCCGAGCTCGCTGAACGCCTCGACATTGTCCGAGACGGTCAGCCCCTTCTCGCTGGCAGCAACCAGCGCGGCATAGACCGATTTCGGCAGTCGCCGTTTCGCCCGTTGCTGGGCGATGGCGACTGTCTCGAACCAAACGTCACGGGCCACGGCTAGACCGGGCTTTCGTTGCAGAGTCGCTTCGGCGCCAGAGATGGCTGCATGGGGGGATGCAACGACAATGTCAGCGGCACCGGTCCGCTGCTCCGCCGTCCGTGCGAGTGATCCCCGGCGGGGCGGGGCTTGTCGTGCTCCTGCGCCAGGGCCGACATCCCGTAGCCCTGAACGCATTCTGGGTCGGGCCCGTCGATCGGCAGGCCGGTGAAGAACTTCGCCGCCATGCATCCGCCTCGGCAACTGTCGTAATGCCCGCAACTCCCGCAGGCGCCGGCCGACTGCGGCTCGCGTAGCTCCCGGAACAGCGGTGCGTTCTTCCACACGGTGTCAAACCCGCCGTCGGACAGCACGTTTCCGGCAAGGAAGCGGTCGTGGATGGCGAACGGGCAGGCATATACATCGCCGACCGGATCGATCAGGCACACCACCCGCCCGGCTCCGCACATGTTCAGACCGGACAGCGCGCCGGGTTCGCCGAGTCCGGACAGGTGGAAGAAGGAATCGCCGGTCAACACCCGCTCACCCTTGGCGACCAGCCATTCGTAAAGCCGGACCTGCTGGTCGGCGGTTGGGTGCAGCTCATCCCAGACGTCGGCGCCACGGCCCGACGGGCGCAGCCGGGTGATGCGCAGCGTGGCGCCGTAACGGTCCGCCAGCGCGGCGAATTCGTCGAGCTGGCCGACATTATGCCGAGTGACGACGACGGAGATCTTGGCGTCGGAGAACCCCGCGGCGGCAAGGTTTTCCAGGGCGCGGATGGCCATCGCGTAGGACCCGGCACCCCGGACGGCGTCGTTGACCTCGGCGGTCGCGCCGTCCAGCGAAATCTGGACGTCGACGTAGTCGCTGGCGGCCAGCCGGGCGGCTACCTCGGGCGTGATCCGTACCCCGTTAGTGGAAAACTTCACGCCGACGTGGTGCGCGGTAGCATATTCCACCAGTTCCCAAAAGTCTGGCCGCACAGTCGGTTCCCCGCCACCGATGTTGACGTAGAACACCTGCATGCGTTCCAGCTCGTCGATGATGTCTTTGCACGACTGGGTGGACAGTTCTCGCGGATCGCGTTTGCCCGACGACGACAGGCAGTGCACACACGCCAGATTGCATGCGTAGGTCAGCTCCCAGGTCAGGCAGATCGGTGCATCCAACCCGCGCTCGAACTGCTCGACCAGTCGTGGCACGACTGCGGTCATGCGCGCCGCTCCTCCCCATTGCTTCGCTCTGCATCGTCGCCAGCGCGTGTCATGCCGCCTCCTTCGGCTCGCCGGGCACCAGCATGTTGGAACCGGCCAGCACACTCAACGCGTGTAAGTAGGGCCCCTGCCGGGTGTCCTCGACTCCTGCGGCGCGACAGGCCGTTCGAACGTCTGGGTGGTCGGCCAGGGACTGCACCACCGTAAGAATGGTGGGGTTCTTGAGGAATGACAGTTTGCGGGTGCCGAAGTGATACAACAGCGCGCCGAAGGACTCGGGTCGCACGGCCACCTGCGGGTGCAACCGCCACGCGCGATTGGCATCGAACCCGCCCGGCGACGATGCCCATGGCCCCTGTGTGGGGGCGCTCACGATCAGTAGACCCCGCACATCCCGTCGATAGACACCTCTTCCACCAAGGACTCGGTAACGAGCTCGGTGTTGGATGTCGCCGGCGTGGCGGCTCCGGCGTCTCTCTCGGTCTGCTGGTTCGGCTCCATAATGTTGCCTTTCGTTATCAGGGTCTCGACAAGTCGCGTCGATCCGGTGAGAATCTTGGTCAGGATATGGCATCGAGTGCCAGAATGGAAGGGGCGGGTCTGATGCTGCAACGGGCGCGGGTCGGCCGGCGCCGTTCCACGACCCCGCAGCACATCACCGATGTCGCCCTGCGGCTGTTCGCCGACAGCGGCTTCGCCGAGGTGAGCGTCGACGACGTCGCACGGGCCGCGGGCATCGCCCGTCGCACCGTGTTTCGGTACTACGCCTCCAAGAACGCAATCCCCTGGGGAGACTTCGACGCTCACCTGCAGCACCTGCGCGAGCTGCTGGACCATCTCGATCCGGCCATGCCGCTCGGCGAGGCGCTGCGCGCTGCACTGTTGTCGTTCAACACCTTTGACGAATCGGAAACTATCCGGCATCGCCAGCGAATGCGGGTGATCCTGCAAACCGCTGAACTGCAAGCGTATTCGATGACAATGTATGCCGGCTGGCGCGACGTAATTGCCGAGTTCGTGGCACGCCGATCCTGCAGTCGGACTGCCGACCTGCTGCCTCAGACCGTCGCATGGATGATGCTTGGCGTCGCCCTGAGCGCCTACGAGCACTGGCTGGACGACGAAACTGTGTCGTTGCCGCAGGCTCTCGGGGATGCGTTCGACGTCGTCCGGGCCGGACTCGACGAGCTGGACCAGCGGCGCAGATGAACCACGACAGCTACAGCCGCCTGCTGCGGTCTCTTCAACTGCAGGGCCAGATCTGCGCCGGGCTGGGCTCGCCGATGTACGCCGACGTGTTGGATCGGGTGGCCGCCGATGTGGCGGCCGGTGGTGTCTTCGCCGCCATCCTGTCCGGGCACGAAAGCGATTCCGGCCGGCTGGCGCTGCCGCTGCGACTGCTCGGTGGGCTGCACCGACTGGCACTCGACGGCCGCGCATCAGGGTTACGCCGCTGGTATCCGAGCACGGGCGGGCAGTGGGATGCGCAGGCGGCTTGGCCCGACATCGCGCGCGCCGCCGGCGACCACGCCGACCAGCTGCGGGCCGCCCTCGATCAGCCACCGCAAACCAACGAAGTGGGCCGGGCCGCCGCGCTGATCGGCGGGCTGCTGATCCTCGCCGACCGATTCGCCTTGCCGATAAGGCTTTTCGAAATCGGATGCAGTGCCAGCCTCAACCTGCGCGCCGACTATTACCGCTATCACCATCCCGGCGGCCACTGGGGTCCGGCCGACTCGCCGGTGACGATCGACGACGCGTGGCGCGGCCCATTGCCTCCCACCGCGGCCCTGCGGATGGTCGAGCGTCAGGGCTACGACATCGCCCCACTCGACGCCACCGGCCGGGAGGGGGAACTAACGCTGCTGAGTTATGTCTGGCCCGATCAGCCGGCACGGCTGGATCGGTTGCGCGGGGCGATCAGCATTGCCCGCCGCGTCCCCGCGCCGTTGCAGCGGCGCAATGCCGTTGACGCGGTGGCCGGCCTGTCTGTCGCCGCGGGCGCGCTAACCGTGCTGTGGCATTCCATTATGTGGCAGTACCTCTCCGCGGAAGATCAGGCCGCCGTCCGCACCGAGATCGACGCGCTGGGAACCCAAGCCCGGGCCGACGCACCGTTCGCCCATCTGGCGCTGGAGCCGCAACGGCGAACTCCCGATGCACCGGTCGCGTTCACGGTTCGCGCCCGATCCTGGCCGGGTGGTGACGACGCGTTATTGGCCGTGTGTTCGCCACACGGGCCGCCGGTGACCTGGGAACAGCGCAGCGAGTTCTAGCTCCTCGTCTGCGCGGCGGCCAAGAACGGCGCGGCGATCGCGAGGAAACCGTCGGGGTCTGAGGAAAACACCACGTGGCCGGTTGGCAGCACCTCCAGCCGCGATCCCGGGATTGCCGCGGCGGTGGCACGGCCGACAAGCATTGGGGCGGCGGTGTCTTTTGATCCCCAGACAACGAGGCACCGCGCGGTGATGCGATCGGCGCGCGGGCGCAGGTCGTAGTTGGGCGAGGCGAAACTGCGCCACAGCGCCGCGGTGAGAACGACACCTTCGCGGGTGTGCGCACGGGCCAGCGCGCGCTGCTGGATGGCGTGGTCGGTGTCGCTGGTCGCCTTCATGTAGCCGGGGATGAACCGCGGCAGGACTCGTTTCATCACCGCCGGCGTTCCCAATACTCGGCAGTAGAGCTTGGTGGCCGGGTTGGAGACGAAACCGCCCGTGTTGACCAAGACCAGCCGTGAAACCCGTTGCGGCTCAGCGATCGCCAGCCGTGCCGCGGCGAAGCCGCCGACAGAGTTGCCGATGAACGCGGCGGGCGGCAGATCGAGTGCGGCAACGACGTCGGCAAGAGCATCGGCGAAGGAGGCGGCTGTCGGCCGATAGTTCGGCGCCGGCGCCGGCGAGTCGCCATGACCGGGCCAGTCCACTGCGATCACCCGGTGTTCGCGACGAAGGCTCGGCACGATCGCGTCGAAGTCGTGGCGGTCGTGCAATGTCGCGTGCAGCAACACCACGACGGGTCCTTCCCCGACATCGCTGTAGGCAACCTCTCCCGCCCGCGTTTGCACCGTGTGGACCATCGCAGTTCCTTTCATTGACCGACTGGTCGGTCAACGATATCATCGTCAGCATTCCAATCTCAAGGAGTAACTGATGACTGTTCCTTCGCCCGACGCCCCGTTTTCCGAGAAGATGGCCTACTACAAGACCCAACACACCAGCCGCGGCGTGAAATTCACGCACATGGTCGGCACCCCCGTGATCGCAGCCGGAATCCCACTGCTGCTGGCCAAACCACGGGTGGGAGTGCCGATGTTCGTCGGCGGCTGGCTCCTGCAGATCGCCGGGCACCGGATTTTCGAGCACAACCTACCGTCGACGCACAAGGGCTGGATCACCTATCAGCTCACCGGGGTGATTCACGTGTGCGAGCAATACGGCGAGCTGCTCGCGCGACGCAGTCAGCGAAAAGCCGCACGCAAGCCGGTGGTTAGAGTGCTCGCATGACCTCGACGCCCCCGACCGTGCCCACCCGTCCGACGGGCGGGCGCAAGGAGGCCATGGCCAGAACCCGCGAATCGCTCATCGACGCGGGCCTGCGGCTGGCCGAACGCACCGGGCTAAGCGGTTTGAGCGTCAATCTCATCGTCGGTGAAGCCGGAGTCGCAAAGGGCACGTTCTTTCATCACTTCGGCGACCGCGCCTCGTATCTGCTTGCGCTGCATCGTGAATTCCACGAACGTTTGAGCGCCCAGGTGCAAGCCGCCATCGATGGGATGCCACCCGGGCGTAAGCGTCTGACCGCCGTCGCAGACACCTATCTTGACGGCTGTTTACGCGACCGCGGTGTGCGTGCCCTGCTGTTGGAGGCTCGCGCGGAGCCGGCGGTCACCGAGGAAATCGCTCGCCGTAACCACGCCAGCGCCGAGCTTTTCCGACCCGACTTCGCCGCGCTGAAACGCCCGCACCCTTACGAAAGCGCGCAGTTGTGGGTCGGCATGGTCGCCGAAGCCGCCCTGATCGAATACCAAGCCGCCAAAGCACTTCCCGGCCTGCGCGAAGCCCTTGAGCGGTTCTTGAATTAGTCGAGCACGTCGGAAATCGGTGCCGCAGCGGCGATCTTGGACCGCGTCTTCATGACCTTGCCGGGCATACCACCGCCGACGACGCCGGCCACCACGCCGTCGCGCTCGTAGAAGGCGAGGAACTTGCGGCCGTCGTCCTCGACGAGGTGCACGGTGTCGGTCGCGATCGGCTCACCCAGGCATTGGATCTTGACGTCGTACTGATCGCTCCAGAAATACGGGACGACGACGTTGGACGGCGTGTCCTGCCCGAGCATCGCGGGCACCACGACCCGGGCCTGTTCGGCGACGTTGCTCCAATGTTCTACTCGCACTTGATGTCCCATCGGATCGCGCCAGGAAGCCACGTCGCCGAGCGCCCACACGTTCGGCGCGCTGGTTCGTCCGGCCGCATCACAGATCACGCCGTTGTCGACCTCGACGCCGCTGCCGTCGAGCCAGTCGGTCGCCGGCCGTGAGCCGATGCCGACCACCACCAGGTCGGTCGTCACCTCAGTACCGTCGGTCAGCAGCACGCTCTCAACATGATCGTGGCCGCGGACCTCGGCCACCCCGACGTCGGTGCGCACATCGACACCTTCTGCGCGGTGCAGCCGCGCCACCAGCCCGCCGATCTGCACGCCGAGAACCGCTGCCAGCGGCGCGGGCTGCGGCTCGACCAGTACGACGTCGACTCCCAGCCCACGCAGACTGGCCGCCACCTCACAGCCGATGAAACCCGCGCCGACCACAACTGCATGCCGGGCGGAAGAAGCGTGTTTCCGCAACGCGAGACTTTCATCGAACGAACGCAACACCCGGATGCCGTCCAGGTCGGGGAACGCCGGAATGCGCCGCGGCACCAAGCCGGTCGCGATGACGAGTTCGTCGTAATCGAGCGTCGTTCCGTCGTCGAGAGTCACCGTCTGCGCCGCGGTGTCCAGACCAGTGGCCGCCGATCCCAGCCGCAGCGTGATGTTCTGCTCGTCGTAGAACTCACGCGGTTTCAGCGTCACGTCGTCGACTTCGCTACGCAGCACTTCCTTGGACAGCGGGGGGCGATCGTAGGGCAAATGGACCTCATCGCTGACGATGGCCAGCGCGCCGGTGTAGCCGGCCCGGCGCAATTGCTCAGCGGTCCGGGTCGCCGCGAGCCCACCGCCGACGATCAATATTCCGTTGCCGCCTGACCTAGTGGTCATTTGGAGTTCATACACGATTGCGGCGGCGGATAGTTGCTCACCCCTCCGCCCGCGACCGGTCGATCAGGTTGCTCAGCACGACGATGCTTTCGGTGCGTTCGATGTCGGCGCTGATGCGAATGCGTTCCAAAGCATCTTCCAGATGCCGCATGTCGTGGGCCAGCACATGCAGGATGGCGTCGGCGGTCCCGGTCGCCGTCGCGGCACTGACCACCTCGGGAATGTCTATCCAGGCCCGGCGCAGCTCGTCGGGCGAAATCCTGCCGTGGCAGTAAACCTGTACGTAGGCCTCGGTGTTCCAACCCACCGCATTGCGATCGATGACGGTGGTGAATCCCCGGATCACACCGCTGTCAAGCATCCGGTCGACGCGCCGCTTGACCGCCGGGGCGGACAGATTCACCCGCTCACCGATCTCGGCGAACGTCGCCCGGGCATGTTTGGCGAGCTCGGCGAGAATCTGCTCATCGATGCCGTCCAACCGGTCCATCGTTCCCTCCTGCACAACAGACTGCCGCAATCCGGCATTTGGCGCAATAAACTGGGTGTGCAAAAGCAACGATCGGTGTTTGATTGCGCCAAAGCATTCCCATACCGTCGATTTATGACGATCTTTACCGAAACCGCGGCCGTGGGCCCGTCGGGTAAGACCGCCACAAGCGACCTGCCAGCGACCGAACGCAAAGCGCGCATTCGGCACTACGTCATGACGCCTCCGCAGTTTTTCACTGTCGACTATGCGATCAATCCGTGGATGGATACCTCCATCCCGGTCGACACCGCCGTCGCGGTCGCGCAGTGGGAACAGCTTCGCGACACCTACCGCCGACTGGGCCACGTCGTCGACCTCGTCGTACCCGTTCCCGGCCTGCCCGACATGGTCTACGCCGCCAACGGCGGGCTGATACTCAGCGGCGCGGCGGTGGTGGCGCGATTCAAATACCCTCAGCGCCAACAAGAGTCCATCGCCTACGCGGACTGGATGAATTCGCACGGATACACTCCGGTGCAGACTCGGCACGTCAACGAGGGTCAGGGCGACCTGCTGCCGGTGGGCGAAATGATCCTGGCCGGAACCGGTTTTCGCACCGATCCGCGAGCGCACGCCGAGATCGCCGAGGTCTTCGGCCGGCCGGTCGTCAGCCTGCAGCTGGTCGATCCGCGCTTCTACCACCTCGACACCGCACTCACCGTGCTCGACGACACCACGATCGCGTACTATCCGCCGGCCTTCGCCGAATCTTCACGGGCGCAAGTGGAAACGCTGTTTCCGGACGCCATCGTGGTGGAAAGCGCCGACGCCTACGTGTTCGGCCTGAACGCCGTATCGGACGGACGCCACGTGGTGCACCCGGCCGCCGCGGTGGGCTTCGCCGAGCAGTTGCGCCGAGCCGGCTTCGAGCCGATCGGCGTAGAGATGTCCGAGCTGCTCAAGGGAGGCGGATCTGTCAAATGCTGCACACTGGAGGTGTATTCGTGACCCGAGCGGCGCGAATGACCATAGCGGACACCGAGACCACCAGCCCCGGCGAACTCACCGGGTCGGCGATCACCCTCAACGAGCGGCACGCGGCACACAACTACTCGCCGCTACCAGTCGTTGCCGCCAGCGCCGAGGGCGCGTGGATCACCGACGTGGAAGGTCGCCGCTACCTGGATTGTCTGGCCGCGTACTCCGCAGTGAATTTCGGGCATCGCAACCCCGAAATCACCGCGACCGCACACGCGCAGCTGAATCTGGTCACGCTGGTCAGCAGGGCATTTCACGCCGAGCCGCTCGGACGGTTTTGTGCGGCGCTGGCGACACTCTGCGACAAGGACATGGTGCTGCCGATGAACAGCGGCGCCGAAGCGGTCGAGAGCGCCATCAAGGTCGCCCGAAAGTGGGGCACCGACGTCAAGGGCGTTCCGGCCGGCCAGGCGAACATCGTGGTGGCCGACAACAACTTTCATGGCCGCACCATCAGCATCGTGAGCTTTTCTTCCGACCACACGGCGCGCGCTGGCTTCGGGCCGTTCACGCCCGGCTTTCGTTCGGTGCCGTTCGGCGACGCCGATACGCTGGCGAAAGCGATTGACCAGCACACCGTCGCGGTGCTGTTGGAGCCGATCCAGGGTGAGGCCGGCGTCATCGTGCCGCCCGACGACTACCTGCCCGAAGTGCGGCAAATCTGCTGTGACTACAACGTTTTGATGATCGCCGATGAGATCCAATCTGGCCTGGCCCGCACCGGTCGCACCTTCGCCTGCGATCATTGGGATGTGGTGCCCGACATCTACCTGCTCGGCAAAGCGCTGGGCGGCGGGGTGGTGCCACTGTCGGCGGTGGTGGCCGATCGCGATGTCCTGGGGGTGCTGCATCCCGGTGAGCACGGTTCGACGTTCGGCGGGAATCCATTCGCGGCGGCGATCGGCAGCACGGTGGTGTCGATGCTGGCTCGCGGCGAATTCCAGGACCGCGCAGCGCAGCTCGGCAGGCGCCTGCACTGGCGGCTGCGGACGTTGATCGGTCACGGTGTGCTTGCGGTGCGCGGCCGTGGCTTATGGGCCGGCGTCGACATCGATCCGGCACTCGGCAGCGCAAAGCAGCTCAGCCTGCTACTGGCCAAGCGTGGTGTCCTGGTCAAGGACACGCACGGATCAACGTTGCGAGTCGCTCCCCCACTGGTGATCACTGCGGCGGAAATCGATTGGGCCGTGGACCGATTCGCCGATACTCTCGCGGATATGGCGAGTTGAATAACTTCGGTGCCAACGTTACGCCGGCGCCGTCTCACAATCAGAGAACCGACCGGTCTCCTGGAAGATGACCCGACGCGCGAGTTGGACCGCATGGTCGGCGAAGCGCTCGTAATACCGGCCCAGCAGGGTCACGTCGACGGCGGTGGCTACACCGTGCTTCCATTCGCGATCCATCATCACCGTGAACAGGTGGCGATGCAGGTCATCCATCGCGTCGTCTTCTCTGCGGATGCGTGCAGCCTTCCTCGGGTCGCGCGTCAAGAGCACCTCTTGCGCGTTGTTGCCCAGTTTGACTGCGATCCTGCCCATTTCGGCGAAATACTCGTTGACTTCTTCGGGTAATGCGTGCTGAGGATGACGCCAGCGGGTGATCTCGGCGACATGTAGGGCCAGCGCGCCCATCCGGTCGATATTGACGACCATCTGGAGGGCGCTGACGATCGCCCGCAGGTCACTGGCAACCGGCGCATGGAGGGGGGCCAGCAGCACAAACGCGTTCTCCTCGGCGGCGCTGCTCATTGCGGCGATTTTGTCGTGGTCGCCGAGAACCTGTTCGGCCAGAACCAGATCCGCCTGCAGCAGGGCGTGGGTTGCGTGCTCCATGGCAACCCCGGCCAGCCCGCACATTTCCCCGAGGTGCTCGGTTAAGCTCGCGAGCTCTGTGCGATAGGCGGTCCGCATGCCGACGAAGATACGTTCTCAACCTGGACGATTGAGTAAAGCGAGGTGTGAGATCGCGGTGAATGTCGGCTTACGTTTGATTCGGACATCCGTTTGTCGGCTAGCGGCTTGCTCATTGCTGAACTCGTCTGCTTTCGACGGGTCGCCCAACAGGCGCCCGCGCCGGACCGTTAAATCTCTCAGTACTTCAATACGCCCTTGTCGACCGGGATCTGCGCGCCGGTCAACGTGCCGGAGCCGTCACCGGCCAGCCAGACCACGACGTTGGCAACCTCGTCAGCTGCCATAAATCCATTGGGCTGCAGCGGCATTGGACCGAAGCTGTGCCTATAGTGCGGATGTTCCTTGAACACCTGCGTCATCAGATCCGGCTCGATCATCGGCGTGTCAACCGAATAGGGATGGATGGAGTTGACCCGGATGCCGAACTCGCCAAGCTCGATTGCCAGTGTATTGGTCAGCCCGACGAGGCCGTGCTTGGACGCCGAGTAGTGACCGTTGCCCGGGGTGGCCTTCAGCCCGGCCGACGAGCTGACCACCACGATGGAGCCGCCGTTGCCGGCTTCGATCATGGCCGGTATCACTGCTCGCAGTGTGCGCCAGGTGCCGGTTAAGTTCACCCCGACGACGGCGTCCCACTGCTCGTCGGTGAGCTCCCAGAGCCGTCCCCAACTGAGCACGCCCGCGTTGGCGACCAGAATGTCGAGACGCCCGAACTGCTCGACGCCGTCGCTCACCAACTGCCGCAATGCGGCATCGTCGCGAATGTCGACCTCACGTGCTAATACCTTGCGCCCCTCGGCCTCCACCGCCCGGACGGTGTCGGCGAGATCCTCCGGCGTGGCGGCCGGGTAACTGATGCTGTCGGACACCGGCGAACAGATGTCAAGGGCGATGATGTCGGCACCCTCTCGCGCCAGCCGGATCGCATGCGCCCGGCCCTGGCCGCGTGCGGCACCGGTAATGAATGCCATGCGCCCCTGCAGTGCACCACCAGACATGACAGCCCCTTTCGCCGACTGTCGATCAGGCTAGCAGCCAAACTGAAACGTGTTCTAATCGCCTACGGTTAGATGTCAGCGATGATCTGCGCCCGTTTGCTGGCGTATTCCTCGGCGCTCAACGCACCGGATTTGTGCAGCGCCTCCAACTCCTGCAGACGCTGAGCAACGGACGCCTGCGGTGGTGCGACCCCCGCCGCCCCGGCCCCCACCCCGGCCGCGGCCGGCTGCTGCTCAGCGGCTCGCCGGACCACGGCCAAGACCTGTTGGCGCACCGCCGGGTAGTTGCGTATGTCGACTGAGCCGCCGAACGGCAAGTTGTTGGCTTTGTAGATCTGCAGGATTTCCATCAGCGGGCCGGCCTGGCCGCTGAGGTCGTAGGTCCGGTTGTCCTCGGCGATCTGAAATTGGGCCGGCACCACACCACAGATCAATCCGCTTGCTTGCCAGTCGATCTCGAAGTCACGCGTGTTCGGATCCACCCACACCACGACCTTGCGCGCCGTGACGATGGCCTGCTTGGTGATGTCGACGGTAACCCGCTTTCGGCTGTCGAACTCGAACCCCGGTCCGCTGATGTGCAGGTCCAAGTTGACCACCGGTCGCTCGTTGATGCGCATTCCGGTCTCACCCAGCCCGGTGATCTGGGCCATCGTCAGCACCCCGGTCTGGTGAAGCGCAGCGCTTTTGGCCGAGGACTGGGCACCGCGGTTGGCCAACCACAGCGCGACCAGGACGTCGGCGACCGTGATCAGCAACCCGAC
This sequence comes from Mycobacterium sp., assembly GCA_019236925.1. GTDB lineage: Bacteria > Actinomycetota > Actinomycetes > Mycobacteriales > Mycobacteriaceae > Mycobacterium. Next base: position 17,595 of record JAFAID010000342.1, read on the forward strand.
CCAGAGCATCCACCCAATGCTCTGCCGGGTCATCGAGGAGACAGAGGAGTCGACAGAATTGAACTGATTACCAATCAGGCCGGGAAGCACAAAGTACGTGATGAGAAAGATCGGCCCGACCAGCCCGCCACACACCAGGACGATGATCTGGGCTCTGATATAGCGCGCTAGCATGGCCGCTCCCGTCGTCTGCCGAACGATGACGCGGGTCAGCGTATCGCTGAACACAAAACGGCGCCCACCCTCTCGGGTGAGCGCCGCTTTGCTGTCGAACTACTTGATGATCTTGGTGACCCGGCCGGCGCCGACGGTGCGGCCGCCCTCGCGGATCGCGAAGCGCAGGCCCTCGTCCATTGCGACGGGCTGTATCAGCTTCACCAAGATGTCGGTGTTGTCACCAGGCATCACCATCTCGGTGCCCTCCGGCAGTGTCACCACACCGGTCACATCGGTGGTGCGGAAGTAGAACTGCGGACGGTAGTTGTTGAAGAACGGCGTGTGGCGACCGCCCTCGTCCTTGGACAGGATGTAGACCTGGCCTTCGAACTCGGTGTGCGGCGTCGTGGTGCCGGGCTTGGTGATGACCTGGCCACGCTCGACGTCCTCACGCTTGACACCACGCAGCAGAAGACCGACGTTGTCGCCGGCCTGGCCCTGGTCGAGCAGCTTGCGGAACATCTCCACACCGGTGACGGTGGTCTTGGTGGTGGCCGGCCGGATGCCGACGATCTCGACTTCCTCGTTGACGTTGATCACGCCGCGCTCGACACGGCCGGTGACGACGGTGCCGCGACCGGTGATGGTGAAAACGTCCTCGACCGGCATCAGGAACGGCTTGTCGGTTTCACGGACCGGGTCAGGAATCGACTCGTCGACCGCATTCATCAGCTCCACGATGCCCTCGACCCACTTCGGGTCGCCATCCAGCGCCTTCAGCGCGGAAACCCGCACCACGGGAGCGTCCTCGTCGAACTCCTGAGCGGCCAGAAGTTCACGGACCTCCATCTCGACGAGCTCGAGCAGCTCCTCGTCGTCGACCATATCGGCCTTGTTCAGCGCTACCAGGATGTAGGGCACCCCGACCTGCCGGGCCAGCAGCACGTGCTCGCGGGTCTGCGGCATCGGGCCGTCGTTGGCGGCAACCACCAGGATCGCGCCGTCCATCTGGGCAGCGCCGGTGATCATGTTCTTGATGTAGTCGGCGTGTCCCGGCGCGTCCACGTGCGCGTAGTGCCGCTTCTCGGTCTGATACTCCACGTGGGAGATGTTGATGGTGATACCGCGCTGACGCTCCTCGGGAGCGTTGTCGATCTGGTCGAACGCCCGCGTCTCGTTCAAATCGGGGAATTTGTCGTGCAGAACCTTGGTGATAGCCGCGGTCAGCGTGGTCTTACCGTGGTCAATGTGACCAATGGTCCCGATGTTGACGTGCGGCTTCGTCCGCTGGAACTTCGCCTTCGCCACTTCTGTGTCCTCCTGGACTTGTTGGTGCTTGTTAAAGCAGTGTTGATGTTTTCAGTTATGCCGCGGTTAGTGACCGGGCAAGGTTACTCCCCGTCGACGTTCACTCGCCTGTCGCCTTCGCGATGATCTCCTTCGACACGTTGGCCGGCACTTCGGCGTACGAGTCGAAGACCATAGAGTAGTTCGCCCGACCTTGAGTCTTCGACCGCAGGTCGCCGACGTAGCCGAACATCTCCGACAGCGGCACATGCGCTTTGACCACGCGCGCACCGCCGCGCTCTTCCATGGCCTGGATCTGGCCACGGCGGGAGTTCAGGTCGCCGATCACGTCGCCCATATAGTCCTCGGGCGTGGTGACCTCGACGGCCATGATCGGTTCCAGGATCACTGGCTGCGCTTGCGCCGCAGCCTTTTTCAGCACCTGGGAACCGGCGATCTTGAACGCCATTTCCGACGAGTCGACCTCGTGGAACGCGCCGTCAAGCAGGGTGACCTTCAGGTTCACCAGCGGGTAGCCGGCCAGCACGCCGTACTGCATGGCGTCTTGCGCGCCGGCGTCGACCGACGGGATGTACTCCCGGGGGATGCGCCCACCAGTGACCTTGTTCTCGAACTCGTAGGTCGCGCCGTCCTCGCCATGGAACGGCTCAAGGTTGATCAGCACCTTGGCGAACTGGCCGGAACCTCCGGTCTGCTTCTTGTGGGTGAACTCGACCTTTTCCACCAACCGCTTGATGGTCTCCTTGTAGGCCACCTGCGGCTTGCCGACGTTGGCCTCGACCTTGAACTCGCGGCGCATCCGGTCCACCAGGATGTCCAGGTGCAGCTCGCCCATGCCGCCGATCACGGTCTGGCCGGTCTCGACGTCCTGATGCACCTTGAAGGTCGGGTCCTCCTCGGCGAGCTTCTGGATCGACAGGCTCAGCTTCTCCTGATCGCTCTTGGTCTTGGGCTCGATGGCCACCTCGATAACCGGGGCGGGGAAGGTCATCGACTCCAGCACGATCTGATTGTTCGGGTCGCTCAACGTGTCACCGGTGGTGGTGTCCTTGAGGCCGATCACCGCGTAGATGTGACCGGCCGAGGCCCGCTCGATCGGGTTTTCCTTGTTGGAGTGCATCTGGAACAGCTTGCCCAGCCGTTCCTTCTTGCCCTTGGTCGCGTTGATTACCTGACTGCCGGACTCGACGGTGCCCGAGTACACCCGGACGTAGGTCAGCTTGCCGAAGAAGGGGTGCGTGGCGACCTTGAACGCCAGCGCCGAGAACGGCTCGTCGATTGACGGGTTGCGGGTGATCAACTCGTCTTCTTTGCCAGGCACATGACCTTCGGCGGGCGGCACGTCCAGCGGCGAGGGCAGGTAGTCGATGACCGCGTCGAGCATCGGCTGCACACCCTTGTTCTTGAACGCGCTGCCGCACAACACCGGGTAGGCCTCCGAGCTAATGGTCAGCTTGCGGATCGCGCCCTTGATCTCGTCGACCGACAATTCATCGCCGCCGACGTACTTCTCCAGCAGCGCTTCATCGGTCTCGGCGACGGCCTCGAGCAGCTTGGTGCGGTACTCGTCGGCCTTCTCTTGCAGGTCGGCCGGGATCTCGATGGTGTCGTAGGTCTCGCCCAGCTTCGTCTCACCGCGCCACACCTTGGCGTTCATCTCGACCAGGTCGACGACGCCTTCGAAGTCACCCTCCGAGCCGACCGGCAGCTGGATCGGGATGACGTTGGCGCCCAGGCGCTCCTCCATGGTCCGCACGGAGAAGTAGAAGTCGGCGCCGACCTTGTCCATCTTGTTGACGAAGCAGATCCGTGGGACGTCGTACTTGTCGGCCTGCCGCCACACCTGCTCGGACTGCGGCTCGACACCCTCCTTGCCATCGAACACCGCGACGGCGCCGTCGAGCACGCGCAGGCTGCGCTCCACCTCGACGGTGAAGTCGACGTGGCCCGGGGTGTCAATGATGTTGATCTGGTTGTCTTTCCAGAAGCAGGTGGTCGCGGCGGAGGTGATGGTGATCCCCCGCTCCTGCTCCTGCTCCATCCAGTCCATGGTGGCGGCGCCGTCGTGCACCTCACCGATCTTGTAGCTGATGCCGGTGTAGTAGAGGATGCGCTCCGTCGTCGTCGTCTTTCCGGCGTCGATGTGCGCCATGATGCCGATGTTGCGGACCTTCGTCAGGTCGGTCAGCACGTCCTTCTGTGCCACAGAAGTCTTCCCACTCTTTCGGTTGCTTAGTTAGCTGTTGCCCCGCCGCCGGCCACTGTGCCGATTGGCGCCGGTCCGGCGCCTACCAGCGATAGTGCGCGAAGGCGCGGTTTGCCTCGGCCATCTTGTGGGTGTCCTCGCGTCGCTTGACCGAGGCCCCCAGGCCATTGCTGGCATCCAGGATCTCGTTTGCCAGGCGCTCGATCATGGTCTTCTCCCGACGCTGCCGGGAGAAGCTGACCAGCCAGCGCAGTCCCAGCGTGGTGGACCGATCGGGACGCACCTCGACGGGCACCTGGTAGGTGGCACCACCGACACGGCGGCTGCGCACCTCCAGGGCGGGCTTGACATTGTCCAAAGCCCGCTTCAGCGTGATCACCGGATCGGTTCCGGTCTTTTCGCGGGCTTGTTCGAGCGCACCATAAACAATGCGTTCGGCGACCGATTTCTTCCCCTTAAGCAGGACTTTGTTGACCAGCTGAGTCACCAGCTGCGATCCGTAGACCGGATCGTTGACCAGTGGACGCTTGGGCGCGGGCCCCTTGCGCGGCATCAGCTCTTCTCCTTCTTGGCGCCATAGCGGCTGCGAGCCTGCTTGCGATTCTTGACACCCTGGGTGTCCAGCGAACCGCGGATGATCTTGTACCGCACGCCCGGCAGGTCCTTCACCCGGCCACCACGCACCAGGACCATCGAGTGCTCCTGCAGGTTGTGACCCTCGCCGGGGATGTACGCCGTCACCTCAACCTGACTGGTCAGCTTGACACGCGCCACCTTCCGAAGCGCCGAGTTCGGCTTCTTCGGAGTCGTGGTGTACACGCGAGTGCACACGCCACGGCGCTGCGGGCTGCCCTTGAGGGCCGCGGTCTTGACCTTGGCGATCTTGTCGCGGCGCCCCTTGCGGACCAGCTGCTGAATGGTTGGCATCTCCGGCTTTCTATGTTCTGGTTCGGTTCTCGGTGTTTCAAGTCTCTGTAGTGCAGTTATGCCCTGCCACAGTCCCCCGCGGCCGGGTGTGTCGCATGCGTCCACCGCGGTATTCATTCGTTGCGTCGTGGACATGCGAATTGGCCCGGCGCGCGCGTCTTTAGCTGAAGCGCCTTAAGCCGCCAGGCACGAGCATCCACAATACCCGCCGCCGGTCGGGCAGGTCAAAGCGGCCGCCTTGGCGTCCGTGCCGCGCTACCGGGGCTTATTGCGCGTTGGCTTCGCTGCGCCGCTCCATGCCGGCCGCCAACCGCAGCACCATGTCCGAGAACACCGTGTCGGTGTCGACGATGCCGTCCATCACACCGGTCATTTCCAGCAGCACGAACCCGTGCATTGCTGACCAGAATTCCAACGACGCGTAAAAAGCCTGCTCAACATCGAGCCCGTAGGACGACAACACGGCCATCACCGGAGCCGCCGCGCCCCTGGTGGCCGCCGAGTATTCGGGATCCTCGCCCCCGAGCGGCATCCGGGTGAACGCCGAGTACCGGCCCGGGTGGTGATGGGCGTAGCTGCGATAGGCGCAGGCCATGACCAGCACGGCATCGTCGCCGACCCGTCCCTCCGCGACACGGTTCAGCATCGTGATGATGTCGTCGATCACCCGCATCCGCACCGTGCGGCGCAGGTCCTCGAGGCTGTCGACGTGGTTGTACAACGACGGGCCTTTGGTCCCGAGCTGCGTCGCCAGCGCATTGATCGTCAACGCGTCCCAGCCCTCCCGGTCCAGGAAGGTCAGCGCGGCGTTGACGATGATTTCGCGGCTCAGCCTGGCCGGGCGGGCCGCAGACTTCGCCCCGGCGCCCGACCGACCGGCCGTAGAGTCCGGCTCAGCTGGCATGGCGATCGCCCTTCGGGTTGCAATGACCGGGTTGGCCATCACCACTTTGTTGATGGCTAACAAACTCAGGACTCTAGTCTTCCTTCAACGCGCGTGGTGAGAACGACCCGAGCGGGGTCCCGCCCGCGATGCGGCCGGCCGCCGAATGGGGGAAGCCGGCAATGACCCGCGACAGCCCACGTACGCTCTCCTCGAGCAGATCGCGCGACATGGCGAGAGGAGCGCACCGTGAAATGGACACTCCCATGCCGAGTCTTGGCCGTCTTTGCGACGGCGATCCCCTCCACCATGGCCGCCGGCGCACCGACCGGACACGCCAAAAACGGCGATACCCACGTGACGGGCATGGGCGTCGTCGCCGACAACGTCGTCCACGACATCACCGTCTACGGCTCTAACGAGTCGGTTTTCTACCAGAGCGGCCAGCCGATTGTGTGGGACCGTGGCCGCGAACTCGGCATGACCAACCGCATCAGTCAGGTAGCGGGGTAAGGCGAAGAATGCGCGTGCACAACACCGACGGATCGTCTCGACCGGTAGCCGGGGCTCTGGTCCTCACGCTTGCTGCCGCAGCGGTGGCGTTCGGGATGGCCGGCTGCGGCGGCAAGAACAACAACGCGGCCCCTTCTACCACCGGACCCGCCTCGCCCGCCTCCACGAGCTCGACGCCCTCGACGGCAAGCACGGGTGCGCAGTTCGACATCGGCAATACGATCAACTATGGATCCCTTGGTACCACAACCACTCTCGATTGCGGCGACGGGAAGTCGCTGAACGTGGGCGGCTCCAACAACACGCTGAGCGTCAACGGCACCTGCGGAACGGTGAGCATCGGCGGCGCGGACAACAAGATCACCATCGACAAGATCGACAAACATCTCAACGTTGTCGGGTTCAACAACACGATCACCTACAAAGACGGCAACCCCAAGGTCGAGAACCTCGGCAGCGGCAACACCATCAACAAAGCCGGCTAGTCCGCCGCGTGACGGGCGACCCGCTAACGTGAATTTCGAGTATTCACGAAAATAGAAGGGTTGCAATGCCGTTCGATATCCTGATCAACGGCGGTGGCATCGCCGGGCCTTGTCTGGCCTTCTGGCTCACCAGGCAGGGCCACGCCGTGACAATCACCGAACAGGCTCGTCAACTACGCACCGGTGGACAGGCCGTCGATTTCCGGGGCCCCTCGCTGGTAGTGCTGGATAAGATGGGTCTGCTGGCTGCGGTGCGAGCGAGTGCCACGCAGATGGGTCCGCTCATCCTCGTCGACGAACGCGGCAAGGAAGTCGGCCGGCTACCCGCCGAAGTCATCAGCGGCGAGCTGGAGATCTTCTGGGGCGACCTGGCCCGCATCCTGTACGAAGCCGTCCGCGAGGATGTCAATTACCGCTTCGGCGTTCGCCTTACGGCCCTCGAGGACAACGGAGAGCGGGTCGACGTGACCTTCAGCGACGCCTCGACCGGCAGCTATCACCTCGTAATCGGGGCGGATGGGCTGCACTCCGGCGTGCGCGGTCTGGTTTTCGGTCCGGAAGAGCGGTACGTCACGCAGCTGGGGCAGTGCTTCGGGTTCTTTGACATCGAGAACCGCCTGCTGCTCGACCATTGCGGCATGGCTTGTCCGGTTTCCGGTCGGACCGCGGTGTTGCAGGCCACTGACCCCGACAAGCCCGCGCGAGCAAGCTTCTACCTCACCGACCCTCAACTCGATTTCGACTACCGGGATACCGAACGCAACAAACGGTTGTTCACCGAGCGGTTCGCCGGGATGGGTTGGGAGGCACCCAATTTGCTCGACGCCCTCAACGAGGCTCCGGAGGTGTACTTCGACTCGATCGCTCAGGTCCACCTGGACTCCTACTCGCGTGGACGGGTATGCCTGATCGGCGATGCGGCGTGGTGCGCCTCGCCCCGTTCGGGCATGGGCACCAGCCTCGCGGTGGTCGGGGCCTACGTGCTGGCTCACGAGCTGCGAGCGGCGGGTGACGATCACACGGCCGCGTTCGCCGGATATCAGCGGCTGCTGGCGCCGTATGTCGCGCGGAGTCAGAAGCTCGCGATCGACACCCTGAAGACCGACCGCTTCTCGTCGGGCTGGCGCGCCCGACTACGCAACATCGGTCTGCGACTCCTGAACATCCCGCCCATCAGCAAGCTGGTCGCCAGGCAGTCGCTGGCGGTCGGACGTTCCTTCACACTGCCGAGCTACTGAACCGCTCGACGAGGCCGTTACCCAGCGGCTGCGCCGTGGCGACCCGCGCCGGCCGCGAAACGTCCAGCACCTTCCGTCGCTTCGGCGGCCACCCGGGAAATGCTGGCGAATTCGTAGTCAAGAGCTTCTGATTCGCTCATCCCCCACTGGTGCAGCGCCGACAGTCGATCCGAGCGCATGCACTGCTGGGGCAGTGCGGCCAGCTGGGCGGCCAGCTGCTCGGCGGCTTGGCGGGCCTGCCCTTTGGGCACAACGCGATTGGCCAGTCCGATCGCTAACGCTTCGGCAGCGTCGACCGCACGGCCGGTGAGAATCATGTCCATTGCCCGGCTCTGCCCGATCAGCCGGGGCAGCCTGATGGTGCCGCCGTCGATCAGTGGCACCCCCCACCGGCGGCAGAACACCCCGAACACCGCCGTCTCCTCGGCCACCCGCAGGTCGCACCACAACGCGAGCTCCAGGCCGCCGGCCACGGCGTAGCCACTGACCGCGGCGATCACCGGTTTTGACAGCACCATTCGCGTCGGCCCCATCGGGCCGGGACCCGTCCGGTGCACCGTGTTGGCGTCCGGTGTGCCGAACGCCTTCAAATCTGCTCCAGCACAGAAAGTTCCGTTATCGCCCCACAACACCGCGACCGAAGCGGTGTCGTCGCGGTCGAACTCCTCGAACGCCGCGAACAACGCGGCTGCCGTCGGGCCGTTGACGGCGTTGCGGGCCTCCGGCCGGTTCAGGATCACCGTCGTCACCGCGCCATTGCGCTCTACCCGTACCGGATCGGTCATGTCGCCTCCACTAATCGGATACCGTCGCGCCGCTCGGTCAGTTCGGCGGCGAAGTCGTTGTAGGCAGCGCGCAGCCGCACGCCCGGCCAGTCCGCGGGCAGCAATTCGGCCGGCAGCACCGGGTCGGTCAACAGGTGACGCACGATCGCAGCGGCGACCACGAACCGACCGGGAATATCGGTTGCCTCCGACATCTCGGTGAGCAACCGCTGGCCGGTGCGCGCCCACAACGGCAGGTCCCACAGCTGGCCGGCCAGCTCGGCGGGCGCGTCATCGCGAGCCTGCATTGTCCGCACCCGGGCCCGCAGTTGCGCGTCCAGCTCGAGTTCGAGGTTGTCCGGGCGCATCCACACCCCCTCGCGCAGTTCCCCGAAACGCTTGTTGTGCAGCGTGGTTCGCAACGCGGCACGGGTCCGGGGCTCGGTACCGACGCTGGTGACGATCAAGGTGGTCCAGTATCCGTGCCAGGGTCGCAGCTGTGGTCGCATCGCGTCGTCTTGCCTGCGCTGACGAGCCAGCAGCCGGTCGGAGAGCCGGTAGCCGTCGGCGGACCGGATCAGGTCGCCGGCGCTGACCATCCGGGTCAACGCGACCCGCAACGTGGTTTCCTTGATGCCGAAGTCGTTGGTAAGCCTTATCAATTCTGCCGCACTGGCCCACGCTGGATGCGCGCCGAGCAGCACGCTGAGCACCACCGACCGGGCGGGCATGCGGGCCAGCGATTTCGGCATCTCGATTGACCCGTCAGACCTCGGATGCTCGGCGACCGTGGTCCCCGAACGGCTCGTCGCGGTGACGCACCGCATCGCGGAAGCCGTGCTCAACCGCGTCGGCCACGAACGCATGCCCCTCGGGTGTGTGTCGGGCGACACCGTCGAAGACGATGCTGACCATCCTGCTGGTGGCTACGCCCTGTTGCAGCAACGCCGAATTGAGAGCGAGTTTGACCATGATCAGCTGATTGACCGGCACCGCGGCGATCCGCGCGACCAGGCGTTCGGTGCGCTCGTCGAGGTCTTCAGGGTCGGGTGCCTCGATAGCCAGACCCCACTCGGCGGCTTGCGCTCCGGTGATGCAATCCCCGGTCAGCAGAAGGCGTTTGGCACGCTGGTCACCCAGCCGGTGCGCCCACAGCCCGGCGGCCGGCACTCCCCAGACCCGGGTTGGCGGGTAGCCGATCTTCGCGTCGGACGCGGCAATCACCTGGTCGGCGTGCAGAGCGATGTCGGTGCCGCCGGCCACACAGTAGCCATGGATTTTGACCACCGTGGGTTTGTCCGCGTGCATCAGGCTGGAAAAGCCACGCACGAATCGGCTCATCATCTGGTAGTCGATCATCGGGTCCCACGGCTGATTCGGTAAGTGGTTGATCGCCTGGGTCTTACCGTCCAGCACAGTCTCGCTGTACGCGCCGGTGCCACCGGCTGAGCCGGTGCGATCTGCATAGGCGCTCAGGTCGAAGCCGGCGCAGAAGCCTTCACCCCTGCCGGAGATCAGGATGACGTGCACGCTGGGGTCCAAATCGGCGCGCTCGACCAGAGCCGACAGCTCCAGCGGGGTGTCGGCGATGATCGCGTTGCCCTTCTCCGGCCGGTTGAACGTGATCCGGGCAACCCGGTCGGTGACCTCATAGGTCATCGTCTTCAGGTTGTCGAAGTCGACCGGCCTGATCGCGTGAGTCATATTGGGGCTCAGCCCTTTACCAGGGCCCGCTCCAGGATCGGCGCAAGGTCGAGTCCGTCCGGCATGGTGCCGAACGCGCCGCCCCATTGCCCGTCGAGACGGGTGGCCAAGAACGCCTCGGCAACCGCGGGGTGTCCGTGGCGCACCAGCAGCGAGCCCTGTAGCGCCAAGCAGATGTCTTCGGCGACTTTGCGGGCCCGGTAGGCGATGGTGTCCAGATCGCCGAGCTGTGAGCGCATCCGCTCGATGTGGCCATCTAGACGCGGATCCTGGCCCATGCTTTTGGCCAGCTCGCCGAACAGCACCTCGACACACTCCGGACGAGTTGCCATGGCGCGCAGAGTATCCAGTGCGCTGACATTGCCGGAACCTTCCCAGATCCCCATCAGCGGTGCCTCACGGTACAGCCGCGGCATACCGGAATCCTCGACATAGCCGTTGCCGCCCAGGCATTCCAGCGCCTCGGCGGCGTGCGGCGTGGCGCGCTTGCACACCCAGTACTTGCTGGCCGCCAGACCGATCCGGCGTAGCAGCGCTTCGGTCTGGTCTCCGCGGATGGCGTTGTCGGTGGCGCCGGCCATCCGCATCGCCACCATGGTGGCTGCCTCAGCCTCAACGGCGAGGTCCGCCAACACATTACGCATCAGCGGTTGGTCAATCAGATAGGCGCCGAAAGCCTTGCGGTGCTGCGCGTGATGGACGGCGTGGGTCAGCCCGGTGCGCATGCTGGTGGCGCTGCCCAGTGCGCAGTCCAGCCGGGTCAGGTTGACCATCTCGATGATGGTCGGAACACCGCGGCCCTCCTCGCCGACCAGCCACGCGGTGGCGCCGTCGTACTCGACCTCGCTGGATGCGTTGGCATGGTTGCCGAGTTTGTCCTTGAGCCGCTGTAGCAGCATCCGGTTGCGGGTGCCGTCGGGCAGCACCCGCGGTAAGAAGAAGCAGGACAGCCCGCCAGGCGCCTGCGCGAGCACCAGAAACACGTCGGACATCGGCGCCGAGGTGAACCATTTGTGACCGGTCAGGCAGTAGGTGCTGTCGGCGTTTGGGGTGGCCTGCGTGGTGCCGGCGCGGACATCGGAGCCACCCTGCTTCTCGGTCATCGACATGCCCGCGGTCAACCCCGGCTTGGTCGAGGGCACCTTGAGGTCCGGATCGTAGTGCCGGCTGGTCAGCAGCGGCTCGTAGCCGGCGGCGAGCTCAGGGTTGAAGCGCAGCGCCGGAATGACGGCATACGTCATCGAAATCGGGCACATGTGGCCGGGTTCGGCGGTCCACACGCCGGTCTTGGCCGCGCGGACCACGTGCGCCCCGGGCCGGTCGTCGGCCCACGGCGCGGCGTGCAGGCCGTGCTCGATCGCGGTACGCATCAGCTCGTGGTAGGCGGGGTCGTATTCGACCTCGTCGATGCGGTGGCCGTACCGGTCGTGGGTGCGCAGAACGGGCCGGTTGCGGTCGGCCAGCTCGCCCCAGCGTTGCGCCTGCTTGGAGCCGGATATCGCACCGACCGTGGTCACCTCGTCCAGGCCCCACTGCCCGCCTTCGCGGATCAGCGCCTCGATGAGCACCGGGGAGGATGCCGGGTTGTAGTCCTCGAGCGGCGGGACCTGGTTGGTGACGACATGCGTATCTGACATGCAGCCAATGTTACATTTTTTCTACAACCGCACAAGAGGTGTAATGCTCAGCGGGGGTGCGCAACGAAGAACTGCCACAGCTTCTCGGTGGCGAAGTCGGGCCAGTGATGGCCGCCGCCGTCGATGGTGATCAGCACCACGCTGCGGTTGTCGGGGCATCCGGCGGTCGACGTGGTGACCGAACCGCTGGTCGTCACGGCCGGGGTTGCGCAGTGGTCAACGTTGCGCCAGAACGCATTGATGTCCTGGATCGGCGGACCGTCGAGGTGAACGAAGCCGCGGCCGGGCCCGCCATCGTAGGGAATCAGCGGATCCGCTGTGCCGTGAATGGCCATGACCGACACCGGGTGAGGCGACCGGCACGGGTTCAGCTGGGTGCCCGAAACCGGACCGATCGCGGCGAAAAGCGTTGTGTCGCATGCCAGGGTGTAGTCCATCATGCCGCCGTTGCTCATGCCGGTGGCATACACGTGCGAGGCGTTGATGCTGACGTTCTTTTCGATGTCGGCGACGGCCGCGGTGATAAAGCCGACGTCGTCGATGCCCTCCTTTGCCGGCTTGCCGCAGCACCCGGCGCCGTTGACGTTCCAGGCCCGGTTGAGGCCATTCGGGTAAGCGACGACGAACTTTTGCGCATCGGCCAATTGGTCCCAGCCGTAATTTCTTTCAGCGTAGTCACCGGTGCCGAAACCGCCGTGCAGCACGATCACCAGTGCGGTCGACGCGGGCACTCCCGGGGGCTTGTGCAGCCGATAACCGCGGTCGCGTCCGCCGACGTTGATGGTGTGCATGCTGGTGCCGTCCACAAAGCCCGACGGCGGCTTCGGATGCCAGCTCGCACAACCAGCGATGACCAGCGCGACGCTCAGTAGCATCGCGACCCGACGCAGCATTCAGCCGCTCGTCTTCTCCCGCAGGAACGCGATGTCGTCCTTGCGGCCCTTGTCGGCCGTTTCGCAGATAACCGGCGCACCCGCCGCGCGCACCACCGCCACCAGCAGCTCGGGATCGATCTGCCCGGTGCCGAAGTTGGCGTGCCGGTCACGGCCCGAGCCCGCCGAATCCTTGGAGTCGTTGCAGTGCACCAGGTCGATGCGGCCGGTGATCCCCTTGATGCGGTCGACGGCGTCGACCAGCGCCTCGCCAGCCGCCCAGGCGTGGCAGGTATCCAGGCAAAAGCCAATTCCCTTGTCGCCGATGTGGTCCCAGAGCCGGCCGATGGTGTCGAAGTGACGGGCTATGGCGTGATCGCCGCCGGCGGTGTTTTCCAGGTAGACCGGAACTTTGGTCTCCAATTGGTCGAGCGCCTTGCGCCAGCGCTGGAAACCTTCGTCGAGGTCGCTGTCCTCGGCGACGTGGCCGCCATGCACGATCACCGCGGCGGCACCGATCTCGGCCGCCGCGTCGCAGGTGTCCTGCAAGATCTTGCGCGACGGGATCCGCACCCGGTTGTTCGCCGACGCGACGTTGATCAGATAGGGCGCGTGCACGTAGATCGGTAGGGCCGCGGCCTTGAGCTGTGCCGCGTCGTCGCGCGGCTTGGGCGCCTTCCAGCTCTGCGGGTTGCCGAGGAAAATCTGCACGACCTCAGCGTTCTCGGCCTCGGCCGCGGCCAGTGGATGCTGCGGACTGACATGTGAACCGATAAGCATTGGTAGTCAGGGGCGCGGTGTCTGCAGGGCAGACCCGTTTCCCCATCCCCCTTTCAATCCGTGCATGCGGTTTTCCCGCACACGGCTTTCCGATGATCTTCTTGACATGGTTACGCAGCCTTCGGGTAGCGGATGGTGCCGCGAAGTCGGTACAGGCCGTGCCCGTTAAACCACGGCTCAGTCCATTGACCGGCCTGTCCCGGGCGCAGGTTGCGACCGCGCTGATGGATCATCATGCGGCGCAACCGATCCACAACGTAGTTGTCGACCTGACCGAACTTGACGGCGGCATTACCGGTGCGAAAGTAGGTGCCCCAGCCTCGCAAGATCGGATTGAGATCCGCGATCACGTCACGAATATCCATCCCGACCCGGTTGCGGCCGGTCCGATCGCGCACTTTGGACCGTAATCGGGCCATGGCGGTCTGGCTGGGCCAGCGATGCAGGTAGTAGCGCACTGTGCGCTTCTGTGCCCACAACCGCCCCGACATGCGCGCCCGGAAGTGACAACCCAGAAAATCCAGGCCCTCACGCCCCTCACGCAAATCGACCACCTTCGTCTTATCCGGATGCAGCCGCAACCCCAATCCGGTCAGGATTTCTCCGACCGCGCCCAGGGCGTGCTCGGCTTGTGCCGCACGGCGGCACAGCACCACACCGTCATCGGCGTAGCGCACCAACTCCCCCACATTCCGGCGGGATAGTTCGGTGTCGAGCACGTGCAGGTAGATGTTGGCCAACAGTGGCGAGATCACCCCGCCCTGCGGAGTGCCCGCGACCGTCCGCGACACCACCCCATCGGCCAGCACTCCTGCCTGCAGCCACTTACGCAGCAGTTTGATCATCCGCCGATCCGAGACCCGCCTACCCACCAATTCAAGCAGGCGCTCGTGGTCGATCTCGCCGAAGAAATTAGCGATATCAAACTCGACCACGAACTGGTAGCCCTCGATGAACCCGGTCCGCAAGCGTTCCATCGCCATCGTCGCCGACCGCTTCGGCCGAAACCCATACGAGCACGACAGGAAATCCGCCTCGAAAATCGGTTCCAACACGATCTTGGCCGCCTGCTGGGCCACCCGGTCTCGCACCGTGGGAATCCCCAACGGCCGCTTACCACCACGAGGTTTGGGGATCTCCACCCGACGCGCCGGCGCCGGACGGTATCGCCCCGTTCGGAGGTCATCGCGTAACTCACGCAACATGCGGTCCACGCCGTAGTCCTCCACCGCGACCAGGGTGATCCGATCCACCCCGGCCGCACCCCTGTTCTCGCGCACCCGCTCCCACGCCTCCCACAGGACGTCACCCCTATGAACACGGTCATACAGGGCGTGGAAACGGCGACCCTTAGACTGCTTGGCCGCAGCCCATAGCGCACGTTGCAGTCCTCGCACTTTCACCGGCGAGCACACCAACGGTGCCTCGTCGGCTACGGCAAGCAATAGCTTGCCGGGGTGGTTGGACCGAGTCACCTCGGTCATGCCCTCGCGCTTACCTACTTCGTGCGCGCGATCAAAGTTGGGGCCCTTCCCTCCCGACGCGTTATGTTGCACGCCGATCAGCGGTACTACGACCCCATCGGACTCCCGCTGCCCTCCAGAAGCTTTCACCATCGGCTTATACCCCTGGTCTTTGCCCGACGCAGGCCAGACAGACGGGCCTCTCCTGTTCCGAACCAGACTGTGTGCACGTGCCGCCTCCCCTACCCCGGAAAGACCCAACGAGCTGACCCGGAACAAGGCTCGCCGGACATGGCCTTCGCCGTGACGTGAGCGGCTCGGCTCCTCCGTTGTAACTGTGACGAGGCTGCAGAGTTCGCTTAACGCTACGGCCCGCGCACTTGCTCCCTCCGAAGAGGCTCTTGACACCCCGCTTAGCCCGCCACCTCTCGACGACGAACCGGGGCCTGCTACCCGGCGCTCCGGTGCCTACCGGGGCAGGACTTTCACCCGCAAGCCTGATCCAGCTTCCAGGACGCACCACG
>JAFAID010000575.1 GCA_019236925.1 Mycobacterium sp.
ATTCGCCGTCGACCAGGTCCCGACGAATGGATTGGCCGGGAGCGGGGGCGGGGTCGCGCAGGCGAGCGGCCCTGCCGCCAGTGCCAGCATTGTAACGAAACGTCCGAATTCCCTTCGGTACCTGACCTTGCGCACCGATCCTGCCCCGCGGACCCCAGATCGCGAAATATAACCGAACGACGCCGTTGCAGCGAGAAGCGGTCTCGTCGGATGACGTTGCGCAGATGCGATGCAGCCCGCTAGCCCGTGGTCTTCGCCAGACGGTTGGCGGCGATTTCGCCGCCTTTCAACACCAGGCCGATCCGTTCCAGATCCTGCAGTATCGTCACGTCCGCGAGCGGGTCGCCACTGATGACGACAAGATCGGCGAGCTTGCCCTTTTCGACCGTACCGATGTCGCGTTCGAGGCCCAGGCACTCGGCTGCCCAGCCGGTCGCCGCCCGCAACGCTTGAAGCGGCGTCAGTCCCGCTTTTACAAGGCACTCGATCTCCATCGCGTTCTTCGGATGGCCATGGCCGCCGGCGTCGGTGCCCGCGGCAATTTTGACGCCGGCGGCAAGCGCCCGCCGCAGGCTTTCGACGTGGTGCTCCTGCAGGTGGTGCGCCCGCTCGCGGATATGCGGCAGCGCGGATTTCCGGTGGTATTCGTAGACGGCGAAGGTCGGCACGAAAAAGATCCCGTGCTGTGCCATCTTGTCGAGGAGTTCAGGTTCCTCGTCTAAATAGCAGCCATGCTCGATCGAATCGACCCCCGCCTCCACCGCAACGCGCAGCCCGTGGCCACCCAGCGCATGACACATCACCCGCCGGTCGAGGGCGTGGGCCTCGTCGACCAATGTCTGCATCTCTTCCAGATTGAACGCGCCGTCGCGCGGCCCGTGACCGGGTCGCGAACTCGCGCCGCCGGTGGTTGCGCACTTAATGACGTCGGCCCCGGCCCGCACGATCCGGCGAACGACCGGGCGAACATCCGCCAGGCTGTTGACGACGCCATCCGGGAGCAACGGGTCATTGGGCACGCAGCAGGTAAAGCCGGAAGGGCTGACCAGATCGCCGATCCCGCCGATCGGCGAGACAATACACAGCGAGACGACGAGCCGTGGTCCCGCGATCAGGCCTTCGTCAATCGCCCGCTTGAACCCGGCATCGAGCCCCGCCGCGTCGCGTACCGTGGTGTACCCGGCGGCGAGGGTGTCCGCCAACACTTTGGCGGTTCGCAAGTGCCGAGTGCTCTGAGGTTCGTCTAGCCCCCACCGCCGCGCCAGATCGTAGCCGTGCATCGCCATGTGATCGTGGCAGTCGATCAGCCCCGGCAAGATCGTCATGCCGGAAACGTCGATGATCTCGGCATCTCCGGGCCAGTCGCCGCCGGAGGTAGTGACCGCCTCGATCCGCTGATCACGAACGACAACCACGGCATCGGCCACCGGGCTGGCGCCAGTGCCGTCGATCAGCCGTCCCCCTTTCAGCACCTTCATAGAGCCACCTCACGCGCGCGTGGCGTCACCGCAAGCCGGCCCATTCTGACACGAACCTCGCTCTCGAGCTAGAACGAGCGGTGAATGCCGTCAAACGGTTCGCTGGAGCGTTTGCTTCCGGGCAGCAGACCCAAGTGGGAGGTTGAGATGACATTCACGGCCACTCAACGCGTGTTCCTTTTTGCGGGCCTGACGACCGTTATGGTGGCGACGACATCCCACGCGGCGGACGAAATCAGAGCTGGCAAATGGCAGTTTACGACCGAGACGCGGATGCCTGCCGGCATGCAGCCCGCACCGGGAGGGCAGGTGCAGCAGCCTGATGCCGGCACGAAGATGACGCGGACAGCCTGCATCACTCCAACCGACCCGGTGCCGACCGAAACCGCTGGCAATGTCCAATGTAAGGTCGACAAGGAGCAGCACCACGGCGGGACCGTAAGCTGGACGATGACCTGCACCCCGCCCCAAGGGAGGCCAGTCCGATCCGATGGGGTCGCGCATTACACCGGCAACGCGATGGAGGCCACATTCACCACGCATCTGACCGCGCCGGATGGGCGTGCGATCGACAACCCGGGACGCATAACCGGTGCCTACCTGGGCGCCTGCGATGCGAAATAGGTTGGAACGCTGACCGGTGTCGGTCACTCCGCGTGCTTGATGCCGTCGAGGAAGAGCAGCCAATGCCCCGGCAGCCCGTTGGCGCGCGCCCCTTCACGCAATAATGTCAGGTAACGCAGCGACGGCGCGCCGTCCTCCTCCTTCCCCTGGGCGATATAGGCGATGACCGGCAGCGGGCGGCCTTCACGGTCTTCGGCTGTGAACAATTGGGGTCGGTAGCCGCGCCCGGGAACGCCCTCGGTTAAATCCAGGTGAAGAAGCTGTCGCCGGGTGACTTTGTAGAGCACGCCCCAGACCTCGGCCTCCGGGTCCGGACACAGATTGGCCGGTGCCGCCCGGCCTCTGGGCCGGCCTTCGAGATTGAAGCGGAGGCGATAGCCATGAATGCGCCCGACCCGCTGCTCGACCGGTCGCATGCGGCGCCGCACGCGGAACGCCCGGTCGTGCATGTTGGCGCCATA
>JAFAID010000588.1 GCA_019236925.1 Mycobacterium sp.
TAACCGCGATGGGATTCCACGTCACTCTCCAACCCGTCGCCTAGCCCGTCGAATTACACACCGCCGCAACGCCACCCGGCTCCGCAAGCTCCGCCGGGTCCTTCGGGGAGCCCGCTCACCTTGGGCATTTTCCGGTCAGGCGGGCAATTCGCGCCTAGCCCAGGCGAGGGGCAGATGTGATCAGCGGTGCCTGTGAGACCTGCAGGGAACTCGCGCTATTTCGGCGGGAAGCGCAGCGCGCCGTCGAGCCGGATGACTTCGCCGTTGAGGTAATCGTTTTCGACGATGCTCTGTACGAAGGCGCCGTATTCGGCAGACCGTCCCATCCGCTTGGGGAACGGGACCTGCGGGCCCCAATACGCCTCCAGCTGATCACCCGCCTTGCCGTAGGCCGGCGTCAGGAATGTGCCGGGAGCAATGGTGACCACGCGGATGCCCAGCGGGGACAGGTCGCGGGCGGCGACCAGCGTGATGCTGACGACGCCGCCCTTGGCTGCCGCGTAGGGCAGCTGGCCGATCTGGCCCTCGTAGGCGGCGATCGATGCGGTGTTGATGATGACGCCGCGCGCGCCGTCGACCGGTTCCTGGCGTGCCATCGCCGCGGCGGCGAGCCGCAGGACGTTGAACACCCCGGTCAAGTAGACGTCGATTGTCGTCTTGAAACCGTCCAGGTCCAACGCTGTGCCGTCCTTGCCGACCAGCCGGCCACCGCTGGCCGGCCCGCCGTGCGCATCGACCGAAATGCGCAGTGGAGCAAGCGATTCCGCTTCGGCCAGCGCCGCCTGCACGTCTTCGGTGTTGGTGGCATCGGTGCGCACATAGCGAGCATCGAGCTCGCTGGCCAACTCCTTGCCTTTGTCGTCGGCCAGATCGGCAATCACCACTTTGGCGCCCGCCGCGTGCAGTCGGCGAACCGTGGCCTCACCCAGACCGCCGGCGCCGCCCACGACGACCGCCGAGCTACCGCTGATTTGCATCGGTGTTTCCCTTCTTGCAATTCATACTCTCGAACTGAGAGAATAGTATTCTCATACCATGGCGGGCGACTCGGGTCCCCGCTTGCCGAATTGGAGAAACCGTGCCTGCGGGGCGTGAATGGGTTCGGCCACGGTCGTCGAGGGTCCCGCTGCATGATCGTTAGATGACGATCGCCGATCTGATCGAGTCCGCGCGTAGCGGTTCTCCGCGGGCTGCAGGCCGATTGCTCAGCCTAGTCGAAGGTGAGCGTCGTGACGAGGTGCTGGCGAGCCTCGGTCCGTCGTCGGTTCTCGTCATCGGGATCACCGGCCCGCCGGGCGCCGGTAAATCGACGACGATCGCGGCGCTGGTGGGGGCCTATCGGCAACGCGGGTCGCGAGTGGCGGTGCTTGCCGTCGATCCGTCGTCGCCGTTCAGCGGCGGTGCGCTGCTCGGCGACCGAATTCGGATGGCCGCCCACATCAACGACCCCGATGTGCTGATCCGCTCGGTGGCCACCCGGGGTCACCTGGGCGGGCTCGCGGCGGCCGTGCCCGCGGCCATCCGGCTGCTCGGGGCGCTGGGTTACGACGTGATCCTGCTGGAGACGGTCGGCGTGGGCCAGTCCGAGATCGAGATCGCCGCGGTCGCCGACCCGACCGTGGTCATCCTCAACCCCGGCGCCGGCGACGCGGTGCAGGCCGCCAAGGCCGGGCTACTCGAAGTCGCCGACATCGTGGCGGTGAACAAGGCTGACCGGGAAGGCGCCGCGCAGACCGTCCGCGATCTTCGCGGCGAGCTCGGCCCTTCCGGGGCCCCGATCGTCAGCCTTATTGCTGCGAAAGGTGAAGGCCTTCCGGAGCTGATCGAGGCGATCGACGCTCACCACCGCTCCGACAGCGCCGCTCGCCGGCTGGCTCGCGCGCGGGCCCAGATCCTCTCGCTGGCGCAAACCCGGCTGCGGACTCACCCGGATCTCGACCGGCTCGCGGAGTCGGTGGCCGAGGGCCACGACGATCCCTACAGCGCGGCCGAACAGCTGCTGGCTCCCGCGCCGCAGCCGAAGGCGCCGGCCTGACTGTGGGTGACAAGGATGCGTGACAACGACGCCGATGGTATGCCGCTCTCATGAGAAATGAGGTCGACGATTCCAGACGGTTGCTGCATCTGGCGTACTGGACGGGCGCCGTGGTAGACGCGGCCATGGTGGTCTTGCTGCTGGCGCCTGGCGTGGCCGGAGCGATGTTGGGCATCGACGGCTTTGTGCCTGGGGCCGATTACCGCTACGTCGCCGGGTTGTGCGCCGCGCTGATGGCCGGTTGGACCGCGCTGTTGGTTTGGGCCGACCGCGACCCGGTTGCCCGTCGTGGAATCCTCCTGCTCACCGTCTGCCCTGTTGTACTCGGCTTGGCCGCGGCTGGCGGCTACGCGATACACAGCGGTCTGGTGCGCCCGCTCTACCTCGCGCCGACCCTGGCCATCCAGTTTGGTATCACCGTGTTGTTCTTAGCCGCTTACCGGCGCGCCTACGCGCTGGCCCGCCAAACCAGTGCACGTCCTCAACCGGATGGTCTTGGTTGAGATCGTCAGTGCCCCCACGTGCCCAATGCCTGCACCACCCAGACGACATGTCGACCGCGACTGCGCCGGTCGACGCGTGCCGCGTCAAAACCCGCCGAGCGGCACTGAGCCGCAAAGGATTGCGCCTGGTCCTCGGTCCACCCATGGCTCGCCAGGCCGGTGGCATCGGCACGCACCTGGCGTTCGATTGCCAAAAATTTCCCGCCCGAAGCAAGCACGCGCCGTACCTCCGCGAGACCGGCGGTGACATTTCGCCAATGATGCACGGTCGCGATCGACCACACGACATTGGCCCAACCATCCGGCACTGGCAGCTCCTCGGCTGTGCCCTGCGACCACCTCACCGGCAGATGCTCTGAGGTACAGGTGCGCGCCAGCCGCAACATCACCGGCGCCGGATCCACACCGATCACGTGGGCGCCGCAACGGCCGGCCATCCTGACGGAATTGCCTGGGCCACAACCAACGTCGACGACATGGTCAGTGTCCGACAACGACGCCAGGTCGACGGCGAAACGCGCGCGACGACGCCCGGTTATCAGCATGACTAGCCCCGCCAACAAGCCGGTCACGCCGCCGAAGCCGGGATGGTCGGCGTGATGGTTCACTGGCCGAGCTGGTGAGGTGTTCATAGGTCCACCTTGCAACTTCAAGTCGGGTTGAAGTCAAATGACGGGATGGACCTGATTCCGATCGGACGGGCCGCGGCTCGCTTTGGGATGAGCACCTCGGCGCTGCGGTATTACGACGAGCGCAAGCTGGTGTGCCCAAGCGCACGGCGCGCTGGCAAGCGAATGTACGGCGCGGAACAGCTGCGGCGGCTGGCGTTTATCAAAATCGTGCATCGGCTGGGCCTGCCTCTACAGACCGCCGCCGCCGTGCTCGACGCCCCCGGCCCGCAGTGGCGGGAGACCCTTCGGCGGCAGATCGCCGAACTGGATCAACTGATCGCCCAAGCGCAGCTAGCGCAGACCTTTTTGGCCCATGCGCTGAACTGCCCGACCGAGCACCCGGCACGCGAATGCGCGGCTATGATCGCCACTCTGGACCGGCTGGTCGACGGGACCCCAATCGATCGACTCGCCGCCGAACACCAACGGCGACCGACACTCCCTGCGAGTGCGGAAAGTGGCATCACTGCGCCGGCAAGTTGAGGATGCGCCGCGTCGTGCGCAGCAGATCGGCGCGCAGGGTGTCGTCGTCGATGTCGGCAACCAGCGGATGCATCACGCCAGCGGAGATGGCGCCGGACAGCATCGCCGCCGGAACGCGCGCCGCCGGGTCGGGGTCACCGAGTAGCACCGCATAAAGCCGACTGACGAACTGGTGGAACGGTTCGTGCTCGGCGAGGAAGCGCACGATGACCGGATCAAATTGCAGCACAGTCATCATGCTGCGGCGCGCTACGGCGATATCGATCACCTTGTCCAGCAGCAGTTCTCGACTCCGAGTCGCAGACGTTTCCGCTTCGGCCGCCTCCAGGGCCGGTTCAAGCCCGCCGAGCTCTCGTTCGGTAAGCGCGATGACGATGTCGTCCTTGGATTTGAACTGCCGGTAGACGGCGGCCTTCGTGACTCCCATCTCGTCGGCGATCATCTGCAGTGACGTTCCGCTGACTCCGTGCTGCGCAATCAAATTGAAGGCAGCGTCGAGGACGCGGGTCGCAGCGCCCGTACGCGTGATGGAGCTGAACCGAATAGCAGACCGTCCAGAAACCACAGCAAGAGACTAGACGACCGGCATTGCCGTGCTGTTGCCGATCGGCTACTGTGCCGATCAATGAGCAACGAGGTCTTGGTCATCATCGGTGTTGGCGGGATGGGGCTGTCGATCGCCCGTCGCGTCGGAGCGGGACGAACGATCGTGCTGGCTGACGTCAACGCAGCGGGTCTGAAGGCCGCTGCAGATGTGCTCAGCAGCAACGGGCATCGGGTGCTGACCCGAGAAGTCGATGTCACCTCCCGCAATTCGGTGGCCGCCGTTGCGGACATGGCAGGGGAGGCCGGCCGCGTGACCGCTGTTGTTCATACCGCGGGACTTTCTCCGCAACAGGCATCCGCTGAGGCGGTTATGGCGGTTGACCTGCTGGGGGTCGCGCTCAGCATCGACGAGTTCGGCCGCGTGATCGAGCCCGGCGGTGCGGCGGTCGTCATCGCCAGCATGGCCGGCCACATGCAGCCGGCGCTGGATCCGGAAGTCGAGCGGCAGCTGGCGACTGCGCCGACCGACGAGTTGCTCGGCCTCGAAGCGTGCTCGACGATCACCGACAGCCGGATGGCGTATCCATTCGCCAAGCGGGCCAACCAGATCCGGGTAGCCGCAGCGGCGGGATCGTGGGGTGAGCGCGGTGCGCGGATCAATTGCATCAGCCCGGGTGTCATCTCGACGGCGATGGGCCGATTGGAGCTGAGCAGTGAGTCCGGCGCGCTCATGCGGGCCATGGTCGACAACTCCGGCCTAAGACGTCTTGGGACACCCGAGGACATTGCGGCCGCCACCGAGTTTCTGCTGGGGCCGTCAGCTGCGTTCATCACCGGCATCGACCTGTTGGTCGACGGCGGAGTCGTCGCCGCGATCCGTACCGGCACAATCGATCTCGCCAAGGCACTCGCCGACCGCTGACACGAGCTGCTGAAGACAAGGAGCCCCATGACGCGTTCTGCCGACGAGCTGGTAACCGAGTTCTGCAAGCTGTGGTCATCCCCCAACCCGGAGGAACTGGCCGGCTATTTCACTGAAGACGCTGTGTACCACAACATCCCCATGGAGCCGGTGCAGGGTCGCGAGGCGATCCAGCAATTCATCGCGGGATTCGTCGCCGTGGTGGACGGCATCGACTTCCAAGTGCACCGACAGGTCAGCGACGGCACGGTGGTGATGAACGAACGCACTGACGTGATGCGCCGCAAGGACGGCGGCGAAGTACCGCTGCCAGTGATGGGGGTGTTCGAGGTACAGAACGATAAGATCGCGACGTGGCGCGACTACTTCGACATGGCGGCCATCACCAAGGCGTTCAGCTAGCCGCCAAGAGGTTGCGGCCGTGTTCGGCGGACCATTGGTCGCAGAGGGGAGCACGTCGTGAGCAAGCCGGAGTTCTTTGTTACCCCAGGCTACGGTGAACGGCAGCTCACAGGTTTCCACTATTCCCAGGCGGTCAAAGTGGGTGACCGCCTGGAGATCTCAGGACAAGGCGGCTGGAATGATGACTGGGAGTTCCCCACATCAGTCGAGGATGAGATCGTCCAGGCATTCAGGAATGTTGAGCGTACCCTGGCTGTCGCGGGTGCGGGCTGGGTGCACGTGATCCAGGTGAACTCCTATCACGTAGGCCTCGATGAGCAGACGATCCAGGTAATGACGGCTCAGTTCCGTCACTACATGCCGGACCATGCTCCCATCTGGACGTGCCTGGGAGTGGCTGCCCTGGCCGACCCAAAGATGCGTGTGGAGATCCGCGTTACCGCCATTCTCGGCTGAGGCCAAGGTTTCTTCGCATCCAATCAGTCAGCCGAGCCCCCCGTTGCCGCGGCATGGCCGGCGCGGAAGCCGAAAACCATTGCTGGACCGATGGTCCCGCCTGCGCCGCCGTAGGCACGCCCGGTCACGCCGCCCATCGCGTTGCCGGCGGCGAACAGACCCGGTATCGGCGCGCCACTGATGTGCAAGACCCGTCCGTCGCGATCGGTCCGCGGTCCGCCCTTGGTTCCCATCGCACCCACCGAGACCGGGACCGCGTAGTAGGGCGCGGTGTCGACGGGCCCGAGCGTCTTACCGGCCAGCGTCGTCGCGTGGTCGTCACCCCAATAGCCGTCGTATGCGCTTGAGCCACGGCCGAAGTCGGGGTCCGATTCAGCGAGAACATTATGGTTCCAGCTCTCGATCGTGCGGGTGAGTCCGTCGGGGTCGATGCCGGTTTTGGCGGCCAACTCGGCCAGATCGGCCGACGGGCAGAACCAGTCCGGGACCGGCTCATCCGGCTCGACGCCCAGGAATCCATAGTGCTTGTGATGAATCGAGTCGAACACAATCCACGCCGGGTCGTTGACGTAGCCGTCGCGCGGGTCCAGGTAGTGGAAGGCACCGGCCATCGAGTTGTAATCGCAGGCCTCGTTGACGAACCGTTTCCCGGCCCGGTTGACGATGATGCTGCGCGGGCGGGTTCGTTCCAGGCGTACGCTGCGGCTGCGTTGTTTACCGTCGATCGTGTCGCCCGGGATCTGCACGATCGGCACCCACCACGCTTCGCCCATGTTGGCCAGGTCGGCGCCGTGAGCCATCGCCATGCGCAGGCCGTCGCCGGTGTTGTTGGGCGGCGAGACGGCGCCGTGCATCGGTCCGCGCAGAAAAGCGTTGACCAACGCCGGATCCCATTCGAAGCCACCGGTGCCCAGGATGACGCCGTGGCGGGCATGCACGGTCAGCTCCTGGCCGGCGCAGCTGACCCGGACCCCGACGATCTCGCCGCCGTCGGCAATGAGCTCCTCGGCGCGGGCATTCGTCGCAGGTGTCACGCCGGAGTCAAGTAATCCCTTGAGCAGACCGGCAATTAGCGCAGTGCCCGCCACGCACAGGTCGGTGGTGCTCTCATCGACCGCCGCGTGCAGCCTGGCCCGGGTTTCGGCGTCGAAACCGACGTTGGACCAGTCCGCGGGGAACGAGGTGATCCGATCCCGCCATTCGCCTAAGCGGGCGAGATCGAAAGGAGCGGCGGTCAGCGATCGCCCCCCGGCCGGCCGTCCACCCGGCAGCTCCGGCTTGTAATCCGGAAAACCGTCTGCGATTTCGAAGCGCAGACTGCTGTGCGCCTCGACGAAGTCGAGCATGGCCGGCCCGGTTCGGACAAACGTGTCGACCAGCGCCTCATCCATCGAGCCGAACGACTGCGCGTCGAGATACCGCAGCGCATCCTCCACCGTCAATTCCCCGTCGGGTGAGCGATTATGCGCGGGGATCCACACCACGCCGCCCGAAACCGCCGTGGTACCACCGACAGTCGCGGCTTTCTCGTAGACCGCCACCGACGCGCCGTTGGCGGCCGCGGTCAATGCGGCCGTGAGAGCGGCGCCGCCGCTGCCGAGTACGACGACGTCGACTTCGTGGTCCCAAGACGGCATAAACTCATTTCCTTCCTGCTCGGATCAGCTCAGGATCGCCGATAACTCCTTGGCCGCCTTGATGACTGCGTCCTTGCCGCGCATCACCACGTCTTCCCGATGCGAAATCAGGTTGATACACGTCGGCGGCGACGGCGGTAGGCGGAGCACCGGAACGGCCAGACCGTAGGTGTTCGGCTCGATCTCGCCGTGGGTGATCACCCACTCCTGCTCGCGGGCGCGGACGACGAGGTCGCGTTCGTCCGGCCGTGGCGGCATGCTCGCCAGCAGTGCGATGCCCGCGGCTCCCCGATCCAGCGGGTAGCGGCTGCCCTCGTGGAAGGCGAGCTGGTAGGCGACTTGGGTGGGGACGATCACCGCGACTGCCACCTGTTGATCACCCTCGGCAACGAGCAACGACACCGTGGTGCCGAGATCGTCGGCCAGGGCGCGCAGGGTCGGCAGAGTCAGCTGGCGCACGTTGCGGTCGAACGACGCACCGAGGATCGCCAGGCCCGCGGCCGGCCGGTAGCGCCCGTCCTCGCCCTTGGCGACGAACCGAAATTGGGAAAGCGTGGCGAGCAGGCGATAGGCGATCGTTCGATGCACGCCGACGCCGTTGGCGACCTGTTGCACGGTCAGCCCCGATGGGGCGTCGGCCACCAGCTGCAGCGCATTGAGCCCGCGGGCCAGCGTCTGTGAGCCGGGTGCGGTGGTGGTTGGTGTCTCCGGCATGTCAGCGCACCGGAACGCGAGCCGCCAACGCGACCTGCGCTTCCCTTGACAGACAACCGCCGGAGAGTGATGCTCTATACATAGTGCACATTAGTGTGCGATTTTAGCACACACGGTTGGCGCAAAACGAGAACAAAATTTCCTTAAGTCCCGCGAGCCAGAACAAGAAAGGAACCGGTGGCCGAGCACGAGAGCGTGTGGAGTGATCTGCAGGGTGTCCCGTTCACGCAGGGCTACCTCGATGCCGGGGGAGTCCGGACCCGTTACCTGCGCGCCGGCGATCCGGGCAAGCCGGTGCTGATGCTGCTGCACGGCTCCGGCGGCCACGCCGAGGCCTACGTCCGCAACCTGGGCGCGC
>JAFAID010000658.1 GCA_019236925.1 Mycobacterium sp.
TAGGCGCGCCTCCCGAGGCTGGGTTTACCCGTGGTTTAGGGGGCGGCGGGCGGCTGTAAGTCGCTGCGCCGCCCGGGTGCAGATCGGTAAAAGTGCTGAGCACCTGCTTAGCATGGCGCTAATGTCGTGGTCAAGGTCGCGGCGTCGTCCGACGCTACGATCGGCATGTTGAGCAGGCAGTAAGCAGGCAGCGAGCAGCAGTTTGGAGCCCAGGCATGACTTCGGCACGCAGGATCGGGGCGCCGGACGCCAAGAACCGCGGCGTGCTGCTCGACGCCGCCGAGCAGCTGATGCTCGAAGAGGGTTATGCCGCAGTCACTTCCCGTCGTGTCGCGGAGAAGGCGGCGCTGAAGCCGCAGCTTGTCCATTACTACTTCCGCACGATGGACGACCTGTTCTTGGCGGCGTTCCGGCGTCGCGCCGAGGAAGGCCTTGAGGCGCAAGCGCAGGTATTGCAGGCGCGGCAACCATTGTGGGCGCTGTGGCGGTTCAGCACCGATCCGGCGGCCACCGCGATAACGATGGAATTCATTGCGCTGGCCAACCACCGCAAAGCTCTGAAGGCCGAGATCGCTTATTACGCTGAGCGATTTCGCGAGGAGCAACAAAAGGCGCTGTCGACGGTGCTCGGTCGGTACAACATCGACCCGGTTGAGGTGCCCCCGCTGGTGTGGTCGGTGCTGATGACCAGTGTTTCCCGAGTCCTGGTGATCGAGCAGGCCCTCGGCATGTCCGCCGGGCATGCCGAGACCGTCGAGTTCGTCGAGCGCTACCTGCACCGACTTGAGGGCGCTCCCGAAACCTAGCCGGCTCACCAGCTACGCAGCGAACAGATCACGCCCTTGGCGCCGTCGTTCGAGACGACCACCGCGCCGTCGACGACGAGAGCACAGTGAAACATCGGCGTGCCCGGCTCGGTACCGGTGCTGACGGTGACCATGGCGTAGTCGCTGGGATCCGACAGCATCACCGTAGGTGACACCCAGGGGTGGCCCGGCGCGATATCGGCCCGGACGTTGGGGGTGTACTGGTACGTGTTGTGGCTGTAGTCGGAAAATTTCTCCGGCTGCTGATCCAGGTAATAAATGTCGGCATAGATCGGACTGGCCGACGTGATGACGTACGTGACCGGATGCATGACCGGGTCATCCGCGCGGGACGGCGCGGCGAACGTAGTAGCCGTCGCCACCATCGCCAACGTTGCGCCCAGCAGAGACCCGCCGACCGTTTTCACTGGTTCACCTCCCAGGAAGCCCTGGCCTTCAGGCCGGGGAGGAATGGGCGGAATTGTCGTAGTGCAACGGTAGCGTTCGCCGCATGACCGTCGTCCGCTATCGGTACAGGTTGCGGCCCGGTGCGGCCGCGTTGACGGGATTGCAGCGAGAGTGGGACCGCTGCCGGTGGGTTTGGAATCAAGCGGTTCAGCGGCTTAACGAATCCGGCGAATGGGTCCGCGACGATGCACTTACAAGTTGGCGGCGCGAGCATGATTGGCTGCGCGAGGGTTCTGTGGTTCCGCAGCAGCAAGTGCTGCGCGACTTCCGCGCCAAGCGGGCGAAGGGTAAAGGGCGTCGCAAGTTCAAGTCCGGTAAGCGCTGTCCGCCGAGCCTGAACTACACCAGGCGCGGATTCACCATCAAAGATGGCCGCTTGTGTTTGGCTGGCGGGCTGTCGATTCCGGTTGTGTGGTCGCGGGAGTTGCCCTCTGACCCGAGCAGCGCGCGCGTCTATCGCGACAGTATCGGACATTGGTACGCCAGTTTCGTGGTGCGCCGTGACGACGCGGCGCTGCCGGTCTGCGAGGGCGTGATCGGCATCGACTGGGGAGTGCGCGCCGTGGCGACGACCACCGACCCCGAATATGACCTGGCGCATTCGGAATACGGCAAGCGTGCCAGCACTGAGTTTGCCCGCCGGCAGCGAACAATGGCTCGGCGCAAGCCAGCCCGCGGCGAACGTGCATCCAAGGGTTACCTTGAGGCGAAGCGGGCTGCCGCCAAGGTGTCTAAGAAAGTCGCCAGGCAGCGGCAGGACAGGGCGCGTAAGTGGGCCACCAAAGTCGTCGCCAACCATGGGGCATTGGCGGTTGAGGACTTCAAGCCACGGTTTTTGGCTAAGTCCCGTATGGCGCGCAAATCTGCCGACGGCGCCATCGGCGCCACCAAGGCGGTGTTGATTGAGTATGCCCAGCGGGCGGGCCGAAAGGTGGTGTTGGTGCCGCCCGCCTACACAACGATGACGTGCAGCGGTTGCGGTACGAGGGCCAAGTCCCGCCTGCTGCTCTCGGAACGGATTTTCGTCTGCGAGTCCTGCGCAATGGTCCAGGACCGCGATCGAAACGCCGCCAGAGTCATTCTGGACAGGGCAGGTCTCAACCCTGCCGGTGCCGAAGCTGTCAGACATTCCGATCTCCTCGAGGTCCGAGTGCTTGCCGAGCCGGGAATCCCCAGCCTTTAGGACGGGGAGGATGTCAAATCGCACCTCCTACTTTTCGCGCTGCGGTTCATCACCCGATCGGCAGCTTGCCAGTGGGCGTCGCGAACCCATAGCCGCGCAAACGAATTCACGGCTTCCTCAGGGGAGACGCCGTCGATGACTCGCTTGATTTCGCCGGCGGGGCGGCCAGACAAGGCGCGGGCCACTCGTCGCCAGTCCTCGTCGAAGGTGGAGCGCGGCAGCACCTCGTCAATCAGTCCGATGCGTTCGGCGTGTGCGGCATCGAGCACAATGCCGGTTCCGGCCAACAGCAGTGCCCGGCTTTTGCCGACCAATGCGGCCAACCGTTCAGCGCCGCCCCAGGCCGGCATGATCTCCAGGGCCACCTGGTTGAACCCGATCTTGATGTCGTCGGCGGCCAACCGGATATCGGCGGCCACCGCGACCTCGGCGCCACCGCCGAGAGCATGGCCGTTGAGCGCGGCGATCACCGGCGCGGGAAAGCTGGCCAACCGGTCGCAGATCGATCGCATCCGCCAGGCCATCGCGGCCGCGTCTTCCTCGGTCCGGATCGCGCTGAGCTCTTTGAGGTCTCCGCCGGACACGAAGGCCCGATCCCCTGCGCCGGTGATGGCCAGCGCGCTGGCTCCCTCGGCCGCATCCAGTGCCTTCTCCAACTGGTCCATGGTGTCCAGGGAGATGGCGTTGCGTGCGTGCGGCCGGTCGATGGTCAGCACGGCAAGACCCTGGTCGAACTCGACGTCCACCATGCGCCGCTTCCCATCGCCCGATATTGGCATTCTCCTCAGCGGAGAATAGCATCGGCCCGTCGAGTCGATAGCCTTTCCAGAGACCCTAAAGGTCCCTCAGGGCATTGCGGTAGGCTCACTGTGAGAATATGATTCTCACAAATTGCGAAGGAGGATTTCATGGGGCAGTTGTCGCATCGCGAGGACGTTCCGTTCCCAATCTTTGACGCGGATAACCATCTCTACGAGCCGCCGGAAGCGCTGACTAAATTCCTGCCCAAGGAGTACAAGGACTTCGTCCAGTACGTGCAGATCAACGGGCGCACGAAGATCGCGATCCGCGGCCAGATCAGCAACTACATTCCCAACCCGACCTTCGAGGTCGTCGCACGGCCGGGTGCCTGGGAGGAGTACTTCAAGTTCGGCAACCCGGACGGCAAGACCAAGCGCGAGCTGTTCGGCGAGCCGATGCGCGCGATCCCGGCGTTCTT
>JAFAID010000014.1 GCA_019236925.1 Mycobacterium sp.
GCGCGGGCAAGCTGCTGGCCGACGCACTGGTGCCGCCCGTAGCCGAACGCGACGTGCTGGCCTGCACCGGACCGGTGCAGGTACAGCCGTTCAGGTTCGGCAAATGCCTTGGCATCCCAGTTCGCCGGCGCCAGGTCGATGATGATCCCTTCACCGGCGCGGATGACCTCACCGGCGATCTCGATGTCCTCGATGGCGATGCGGCGCTGGCCATTTTGGATGATGGACAAGTAGCGCAGCAGTTCCTCAACGGCGTTCGCAACGACTTTCTCGTCGTCGGTGTCGCGCAACACGGCCGCCTGTTCGGGGTATTGCAGCAGTGCCAGCACGCCGAGACCTAGCATGTTGGCGGTGGTTTCATGTCCGGCGATCAGCAGCCCGGTGCCCAGCTGCGCGGCCTCTTTGACGCTGAGTTCTCCGGCTTTGACGCGTTCAGCCAGATCGGAAACGGCGTCTTCAGCCGGCGCCTCCATCTTGGCCTCGACGAGCTGAGCCAGGTATTTGTTCAGGCTCATCGCACCTTTGACGGTGTCCTCACCGGTCGCATACCGGGCAAGCCCGATGTTGGCGTGGTGCTGAAACATTTCGGCGTCCTCATACGGCACGCCCAGCAGCTGGCTGATCACCAGCGACGGCACCGGCAGCGCGAGCCCCGTGACGATGTCAGCCGGCCGCGGTCCGGCCAGCAACGCGTCGATGTGCTCATCGGTGATCTGCTGAATCGCCGGCCGCAGGCCTTCTACCCGCTTAAAGGTGAACGGCTTCGACAACATACGCCGAAACCGGGTGTGCTCTTCGGCGTCCGAGGTGAACACCGACCGGGGACGCTTGTGCACCGTCGACAACATGCCTTCGTTCCAATGCGGAAAGCCGGGCCGCCGGTCGTCGACGCTGACGCGGGAATCGGAGAACAGCGTCCGCACTTCCTCGTAGCCGGTGATCAGCCATGGCGTGCTGCCGTCCCAGATCCTGACTCTGGACAGCGGCCGTGCCGCGCCGAGCTCCATCACCTCGGGCGGCGGGGCGAACGGGCAGCCGGCGGCCCTGCCCATCGGGTATTCCGGGACGTCAGAAACCGCTTGTGTTTCGGAGCCGGTGAGCGTGTCGGACACTTCTCACTCCTCGATGTGGATGGCCAGTGCGGGGCAACCCGCGGCGGCCTTGCGGGCGTTGTCAGCCTGTTCGGCAAGCGGGTTCTCGTTCAGCAGAACGACGACGCCGTCATCGTCGCGCTGGTCGAAGATTTCGGGAGCGTGCATCACGCAGTTTCCCGACGATGCGCATTTGTCTTGGTCCACAGTCACTTTCATAATCTTCTATAGCCAGCCTCTTCACTCGTGTGGCGTGACCGGCGCCAGCCAAAGTCCCACAATTGCGTCGATGATGCCGGATCCAGCGGCCTGCCAGGACGAGCTGGGCGCCGATGTAGTTGCGGCCATTGCCCTTTCACGGTCAGCGCAGGTGTGCATCAGCAGGTTCCGGGCCATCAGGTTGCGCTCCACCCGTACTTCGATCGGCAGCTCGGGAAGACACCGGTTGATGCCATCGATCACCTGGACCAGTGATTCAGATGTCAGGGCATCCTTGACGACGATGTTGTAGTAGGCCGGATCAGTCATCACTTGCGCGGCGAAGCGTGCGTACCAGGAGGGGTTGCCCAGCGCCGCCAAGTGATCGGTCAACGGACGTACCAGACAGGCCACCCAGCTCCGCATATCGTCGGCGGCCCCCGACTGCACGGTCTCGGTCACCATGTTTTCCCGCAGCAGCTCGATGGGCATCCGATGCCTTTGCTCGATAGCGCGCACCAAATCCGTCTTGGTGCCGAAGTGGTAGCCAACCGCGGCATTGTTGCCCTGGCCAGCGGCCTCGCTGACCTGCCGGTTAGAGACGGCGAAGACCCCATGCTCGGCAAACAGCCGCTCGGCCGCGGTCAGGATCGCCTCCTGGGTCGTACTGGCCCGGTCGGTGCGCGCGGCCTTCGCGGTGGTCACCTGGCCAGTCAACGCCCTCATCCCGATTAAGTCAAGCGATTGATTTAATCTTTCTTCCCGCTACGACGACGGAGCACCTTTCCGGCCACGGTGCCGCCGTCGACCGGCAGGACGGTCCCGGTCACATACCGGGACCGGTCGCCGGCGAGGTAGAGCGCGGCCTCCGCGATGTCCGCGGGTGTGCCCTCCCGCTTCAGCGGCCGGTCGGCTCGCATCTGCTCGCGGATCGCGTGCTCGAAACGCGCCAGCTCTTCGGCGGACTTCTCCGACGTCGTCGTGGCCAGCAGGGGCGTCGGGATGTTGCCGGGCGCGATGGCGTTGACCCGAACCTCGTAATGCGCCAACTCGATTGCGGCGGATTTGGTGAACATGATGACCGCCGCCTTGGATGCGCGGTAAGTCATCACGCCGCCGCCGGCCTGGATGCCGCCGATCGACGACATGTTGATGATCGACCCGCCACCGCTGGTCGCCATCTGCCGGGCCGCGTCGCGGGTACCGGCCATCACCCCCAACACGTTGACCGACATCACCCGGTGGAAGTCGGCGAGGTCGTCGTCGAGGAAGCTGCGGTGCATGCGGCTGGAGACCCCGGCGTTGTTCACCATCACGTCTAGCCCACCGAAAGTCTCGACGGCAGCCGCGACCAGCGCACTGACCTGGTCGGGGTCGGAGACGTCGGTCAATCGGAAGGCCGCGTCGGGGCCCAGTGTGGCGGCGAGATCTTCACCGCGATCGTGTTCGACGTCGGCGATCACGACCCGCGCGCCCTCCGCCAAAAACTTCTCGACGATGCCGGCACCGATGCCCGATGCGCCGCCGGTGACGATCGCAACCTTGCCGGCCAGTTCATTGACCATGTCGAAGAGTTAATCGGCGCGGCATCGGTTAAGTCAAGCGATTGATTTAGCCCCGGGCGCCGTAGACGCCCTGCGGCGTTACGTTCGACTTGGTGACGCGGTTTGTTAACTTCGAATCCGTATGGCGTTGGCCTAGAGCGGCCACGGTTCGTATGTTGGCAGGATGCCGTGGTCCGGCGTGACCTGGTGGCGCAGTGAAAGTAAGTCATCACAACGACCGTTCAAAGGAACAATTTTGAAACACAACCGATTTGGTGCTGCGCTGAGTGTGTTGGCCACCGGTGCGCTGATGCTCTCCGCGTGTGGAAGTAACAACACCGCAAGTCAAGGCGGTGCGACGTCTGGTTCGTCCGCTTCGTCCGGTTCGTCGTCGGCGAATGTGAGTTGCGGCGGAAAGCAGACGCTGAAAGCCAGCGGATCCACCGCCCAGGCGAATGCCATGGCCCGGTTCGTCAACGCCTTCGAACAGGCGTGCTCAGGTCAGACCTTGAACTACACCGCCAATGGTTCGGGTGCCGGGATCAATGAATTCGTGGGCAATCAAACTGACTTCGGCGGCTCGGACGTGCCGCTGAGCGCCGACGAACACGGCAAAGCTCAGCAGCGCTGCGGTTCGCCGGCGTGGAACCTGCCGGTGGTGTTCGGCCCGATCGCGGTGACCTACAACATCACCGGCGTGACCTCGCTGAATTTGGACGGCCCGACGGCGGCGAAAATCTTCAACGGGACCATCAAGACCTGGAACGATCCGGCCATCACGGCGCTGAATTCCGGCACCGCACTGCCGGACCTGCCGATACACGTGGTGTTCCGCAGCGACGAGTCGGGAACGACGGACAACTTCCAGCATTACCTCGACACCGCATCCGACGGTGCCTGGGGCAAGGGCACCGGAAAGACCTTCAATGGCGGTGCCGGTGAAGGAGCCAAGGGCAACGACGGCACCTCGGCTGCCATCAAGAGCACCGCGGGATCAATCACCTACAACGAATGGTCGTTCGCGCAGGCGCAGAAACTGAATCAGGCCAAGATCGTCACTTCGGCGGGTCCCGACCCGGTGGCGATCAGTCCCGATTCGGTTGGCAAGACCATCGCCGGAGCCAAGATAAAAGGAGAGGGCAACGACCTGGTGCTCGACACGGTGTCGTTCTACAAGCCGACGCAGCCGGGCGCTTACCCGATCGTGCTGGCGACGTACGAGGTTGTCTGCTCCAAGTACCCCGACAGCCAGGTCGGCACGGCCGTGAAGGCATTCCTTCAGGCCACCATTGGTCCCGGCCAGAACGGGTTGGCGGACAACGGATATATTCCGATCCCCGACGCGTTCAAGTCCAGGTTGTCAACCGCGGTCAACGCCATCGCGTGATCTGGGGCCATCGTGTCCACCGCGACAGCGCCTGCGCTGACGGCAAGCGACGAAGCTAAGGCACGGCGGGGCGACCGGCTGTTCAAGTCGGTCGCCGCCGTCGCCGGTTCGACGATCACGATCGCCATCGGTCTGATCGCGATCTTCCTGCTGGTCCATGCCATCCCGTCACTGCGCGCTAACCACGCGAATTTCTTCACCAGTGCCCTATTCGAGACCACTGACAGCAACAACCTGGCGTTTGGTATCCGTGACCTCTTCATGGTGACGGTGCTGAGCTCACTCTGCGCCATGGCATTGGCGGTACCGGTTGCGATCGGGATCGCGGTGTTCCTCACGCAATATGCGCCGCCAAGGCTGTCACGGCCGTTCGGCGCGTTGGTTGATCTGCTCGCCGCAGTGCCGTCGATCGTCTTCGGGTTGTGGGGCATTTTCGTGCTGGCACCGGTGATCGAGCCGATCGAAGATTTTCTCAACCGCCATCTGGGATGGCTGTTTCTGTTCAAGGCCGGCAACGTTTCATTGGCCGGTGGCGGCAACATCTTCACCGCTGGTGTCGTGCTTTCGGTGATGGTCCTCCCGATCATCACCTCGGTATCGCGGGAAGTGTTCCGGCAGACTCCCTCTACTCACATCGAAGCAGCGCAAGCACTGGGCGCGACAAAGTGGGAGGTGGTGCGGATGACCGTGCTGCCATACGGCCGCAGCGGTGCCGTCGCGGCGTCGATGCTGGGATTGGGTCGCGCTCTGGGTGAAACCGTGGCGGTACTGATCATCTTGCGCGCGTCCGCTCATCCCGGGAATTGGTCGCTTTTCGACGGTGGCTACACATTCGCCTCCAAAATTGCTTCTGCGGCAAGCGAATTCAGCGAGCCACTGCCGACGGGGGCTTATATCGCGGCTGGATTCGTGCTGTTCGTCCTCACGTTCATCGTCAACGCGGCCGCCCGCGCGATCGTTGGCAGGGAGGTCAAGACATGAGAAGCCCTGTGTCAAGCCGTTGGGTTTTGATCGTGCAGGAGGCGTTGGAGGGCACCGTGTGTGGTGGGCCTGTAGTCGACGCTGTCTTGCCAGCAGTGCCAGATGATGGTGAGCCAGGCGCGGGCGAGGATGCGCACGG
>JAFAID010000092.1 GCA_019236925.1 Mycobacterium sp.
GCTCGAAGCGGTCTAGCAGTTCGCCGATAGGCTCGTCGGCACGGGTGATGCCGGCGACCGCGGCCGGGCCGGGGATGATGCAGACCTGGTCGGCGTCATAGCGCGCGTCGTGGGCCTGCCACAGCGAGTCGCTGCGCCACCAGCGCCGCACGTCCTTATCGATGACCGGTACGAAGTTGACCGGCTTGCCCGGCGACTTGCACAGCTCGACGAAGAACGGCACGTCGGCCGGGTGTAGCTGAACGGTCTCGGCGTCGGCGTAGCGCTCGAGCAGCGCGGCGATCCCGTCGTCGGGCCGCGCGAGCAGTTGGTTGTCGACGAACAGCGTCGCTATTTGGCCCGATTCCACCTGGTGCAAACGGGATTCGGTGCGCTTCAGCATCTGCTCGAATCGGTCGCGCCAGGAGGTGTCCAGCCATGGGCTGCGCGCCGATGCGGTGTCGGCCGTGGAATTGCCCTCGCCGACCGTCAGCTCGACATAGCGCTGCAGCCACTGCAGATATGTCATCTCGGCCACGTCGCCGAAATACGGCTTGGCGGTGCGGGCCATCGCGGCGATGATCTCGTCGCGGCGGGCGGCGACCGCCTCGACGTCGCCGGCGACTTCGTCGAGCAGCCGGCCGCAGCGGGAGGCGGAGTTGTCGATCTCGTGGATGTCGGCGCCCAGCTGGCTGCGGCTGGATGCCATGCCGCCGTTGGCCTTTCCGGCGCCGATCCATGTGTCGGTACCGCTGGTCTCGACCAGCAGCCGCTTCACCGACTCCGACGTGGTGGCCTCCTTGGCGGCCATCGCCGCGGTGCCGACCAGGATGCCGTCGATCGGCATCAGCGGGTAACCGTGTCCGGACGACCAGCGCCCGGTTAGGTATTCGGCGGCGCGCTCCGGTGTGCCGATGCCACCGCCGGCGCACACCGTGATGTTGGGCCGGGACCGCAGCTCGGAATAAGTGGCCAGCAGCAGGTCGTCGAGATCCTCCCAGGAATGGTGGCCTCCGGCCCGGCCACCCTCGATGTGGACGATCACGGGCTTAGCTGGGACCTCCGCGGCGATGCGGATGACCGCGCGGATCTGATCGACCGTGCCGGGCTTGAACACCACATGGCTGATCCCGACGCCGTTCAGCTCGTCGATCAGCTGGACGGCCTGCTCAAGGTCGGGAATGCCGGCGCTGATCACCAGGCCGTCGATTGGGGCGCCGGACTGGCGGGCCTTCTGCACCAACCGCTTTCCGCCAACTTGTAGCTTCCACAGGTAAGGGTCGAGAAACAGCGCATTGAACTGGACGGCACGACCCGGTTCGAGCAGCCAAGAGAGCTCGGTCATGCGGTCGGCGAAGATCTGCTCGGTGACCTGACCCCCGCCGGCCAGCTCGGCCCAGTGACCG
Organism: Mycobacterium sp.; assembly: GCA_019236925.1. Taxonomy (GTDB): domain Bacteria; phylum Actinomycetota; class Actinomycetes; order Mycobacteriales; family Mycobacteriaceae; genus Mycobacterium. The sequence continues at coordinate 1,386 of JAFAID010000092.1, forward strand.
GCATTGGCCGCGGCGGCAACGATTTTGGCGTCGACAGTGGTGGGAGTCATGCCCGCCAACAGGATTGGCGAGCGCCCGGTGAGCCGGGTGAATTTCGTTTCCAGTTTTAGCGAGCCGTCGGGCAGCGTCACGACGGTCGGCGCGTAGCTTGACCATGGTGGGACCACCTCGGGTACCGCCCCGGCGGTGAACAGGTTGCGCTGGCCGCCGCGAGTGGCGGCGGGCACGATCCCCATTCCGAGACCGCGGATCACCGGTGCGGTCAGCCGCGTCAGCATGTCGCTGGGACCCAGGTCCAGGATCCAGCGAGCGCCCGTCTCGTGCAGGCCGGTAACCTGACTGACCCAGTCGACGGGTTGCACGAGGATGGATTCGGCCATGTCGTGGGCCAACTCGGCGTCCAAGCCGACCTTGGCCGCCCACCCGCCGATGAGTTGGACGGCGTCGGCCAGGCGCGGCGAGTGGAAGCCGACATCGACGCGCACCGGTTCGAATGTCGGGTTGAACACCGCGCCGCCGCGCAACTTGTTCTTGCGGTCGGCGGCCTCGGCGTCGGCGATCTGCCGGCAGTACGACTCGAAACGCGCCAGCTGCTCTGGAGTACCGACGATGACGGCCGACCGCCGGCCATTACGGACCGAGAGCGTGGGTGCGGGCATGGTCTCCTTACCGAATTCGTCGAGCAGTGCGGCGATTCGGTTGGTGTCGACGTTGGTGACCGCGACCATCGGCGAACGATCGCCGAGCATCGTGACCCCGCGTCGCCGCGCCACCAGCGTGGCCGCGGCGCCGATCAGCTGCGCCAGCGTCAGCAGTTCGATGTCCTTGGTGCCGGTGGCGCGCAGTGCCTCGACTGCCAGTACGCCCTGGGAATGCCCGGCGACCGCGACTGGCGGAGTCGCGGCGAAATCCATACCCTGGCGGATCAATGCGCGCATCGCGGCGACCTGGGAGAGTAGAACACCGGGCAGCGAGCATGCCGCCGACATCAGCTGCACGGCGCTGGGAACTGCTTCCTCAGCGGCCATGGCGCGGATCCAGCGCAGCGGATGGAAGCCGACCGGGCGCACGACAACCATTTCGCGGGCCACCGGCTCCAAAATCAGTTCCGCCGCATCCAGCAGCGCCGCCAGTTCGTCCTCAATGCCGGCCGACGACACCAGCTCCTCGAGCGTTTCCAGCCAGGCGCTGCCCTGGCCACCGAAGGCGACGGCGTATGCTTCGCCGGTGTTGAGGCGGTCTACCAAAGCGCCAGTGCCACACCGCGGTTGGACGGGATCACCGTTCCTGCCAGCTGTCACCGCGTCGTTTACGTTGACCGTCACCTGATGCAACTCCTCGTCGACTTTCGCCCCAACGCACCAAACTGCGCTGCCCATGCAGCCCACGCCATCCGAGGTTTCCTCAGAGTTGGGACGGCGGCTACACGCGCTCCCAATCCTCGATTGCCCGCCACGAGATGTCGTCGGCGCTAGCGCCCAACCGCGGTTCCTGTTAGTAACGGGGGCACGTTATGGCCAGCCGGTATAAGCGACCGGCTGTCAATCAGGATATTTTGAGGCCGTATTTCGGACCGAGGGTGGCAACGGCCTTTTTCAGCTCCTCGCCGATCTCGTCGAGGCGATCTGCTCCTGAAGCGTCTACCGCGGCACTGATCGCCGCGATCAGAGTGCCGTCCGGTGCTAACAGGGGCGTGGCCACGGCAAAAGCGCCCGCGAGCGTGACTCGCCGGTTGAAGGCCAGTCGGCTCGACCGGATCTCGGGGAGCTCGGCGAGGAATTGTTTACCTCGCCTGCCTGCTCTGGACTGGCGTGGCTGGCCTGGTGGCCGCCGTCGTGGCGGGCTGCTATTCACGCCAGCATCCGAGATTGGCCAGAATTGCAACGCAACCCTCACTGGTTGCCCCCAGCTGAGTGGTCCGCGCGGCTTTGATCGTCGCCTAAACTTTGGATTGAATTGATGAAAACCATATAGATGATTCTCTCGGTCACCAATTTATGAGTTCGGCGTAAGGCGCCCACACTTTAGCTAAGGTTAGAGGTCCGAATGGGGTCACAGCGAACGGCATCGAGACAGGCTCGGTGCCGCTGGCTCTGAATATCGGTGAGACGATTTCGATGCATGACTTCTGTCGTTGCGGACGAGCTCGGAAAGTCAGCTCGTACGAGTCGGGTGAGCTTCCGGTGAGACGGTAGCCGCTCAAGGGGCTTTCATTGTCGACAGTGCAATCCCATCCCCACATGCGCCACAGCTCGGACAACCGGTTGCACATCTGTTCGGCATTCCATTCTCCGAATTGGTGGAAACAGTACCAAAATCGAAATTGCCAACCCCCAGGTCGTGGCACGGGATCGCGTAACCAACGTGACCATTCGGTTACGACCTGGAGCCGCGGCAGGTGGAGAAATGTTCGCTGCTGTCCAGGAAGATCCCGCAATGAATCTGCCAAGGACTTCACGAGCTTCTCGCATACCTGGACGTCTGTGGGCCGTTGTACGGCCTTACTTTCGGTGTGCTATCATCTGAGCCGTGTCGGCGGTGTGCCTAATCGAAACCGGTGCCGGTGTTTTGCACGCGCACGAACCATTCTGAGCATCCTGCCGTCGACGACGATGGCCGCGTGGTCTTCAGTCTTCAGCGGTGCGCCGCCCCGGCCGAAGCAAGGAGATAGACGACGAACGATTGTCGCGCGAGCACTTCGACGAGCCGCACTGCGGACGCACATCGACTATCAATTGGTCCGTGACCCAAGGAGATTCCGAACCATGAGTACGCCAGCGAAAACGTCGCAGAAAGTTCACGCCGATGAAAAGATCTCCGCATACGGTACGGCTCGTTCGACGATTAAGGGGGCACCGCTCAGCTCCGAAGAACTCCGCAAGATCGACGCTTACTGGCGCGCCAGTCTCTACCTCTCTTTGGGGATGCTCTATCTGAAGGAAAATCCTCTGCTGCGCGAGCCGCTGAAAATCGAGCAAACCAAGCCCCGACTGTTGGGCCACTGGGGCTCCGACGCCGGCCAGAGCTTCACCTACATTCACTTCAACCGGCTGATCAACAAGTATGACCTAAATGCGATCTTCGTCTCGGGCCCTGGACACGGCGCGCCTGCCGTATTGTCGAACGCGTACCTCGAAGGCACGTACTCCGAAATCTACCCGGATAAGAGCGAAGATCTTGCCGGGATGCACCGCTTCTTCAAGCAGTTCAGCTTCCCGGGAGGGATTGGCAGTCATGCGACTCCCGAAACCCCTGGCAGCATCCACGAAGGCGGAGAGCTCGGCTACAGCATCTCGCACGCCTACGGGACGGTGTACGACCATCCAGACCTGATCACGCTTGTGATGGTGGGTGACGGTGAGTCCGAGACCGGCCCGCTCGCGACCAGCTGGCACAGCAACAAGTTCCTTAATCCAGTAGTTGACGGCGCAGTGCTGCCTGTCCTGCATCTCAACGGCTACAAGATCAATAACCCCACCGTCCTCGCCCGCATCAGCCATGAAGAGCTGGAAGCGCTGTTCGTTGGATACGGGTACACGCCGTACTTCGTCGAAGGCAGCGATCCTCAGAGCATGCATCAGGCGATGGCTGCGACAATGGAACATTGCGTACTCGAGATTCGCAAAATCCAGGATGAGGCACGCCGGACCGGTAGAGCGGTCCGGCCGCGTTGGCCGATGATCGTCTTGCGCAGTCCCAAGGGATGGACGGCGCCGCGGCAGGTTGATGATCACTACCTCGAAGGCTTTTGGCGCGCGCACCAGATCCCCATTACGGACGTAGCTACAAATCCAAAACATTTGAAACTGCTTGAAAGCTGGTTACGCGGTTACAAGCCCGAAGAGCTCTTCGATGAGAGCGGTCGGTTAGTGCCAGAGTTGAAGACTCTGGCTCCCAAGGGAAATCGGCGGATGAGTGCAAATCCGATCGCGAATGGTGGTCTGGTTCGCAAGCCGCTGGATATGCCCGATTTTCGGAGTTTTGGGGTCGAAGTCAAAAAACCCGGCGCAACCTTGGCCGGGAACGTCCCGACACTCGGCAACTTCCTGCGGGAAGTGATGCGGCAGAATATGGACCGCTTCCGCGTCTTCGGACCGGATGAAACGCAATCCAACAGGCTCGAGGCGATTTATGAAGTCGGCAAGAAAGTCTGGCTGGGAGAGTACTTTCCCGAGGACGCCGACGGCGGTGAGCTCGCTCCCAACGGACGCGTGATGGAGATCCTGAGCGA
>JAFAID010000127.1 GCA_019236925.1 Mycobacterium sp.
GCAGCTGCTTATGCGACGCCTTGTAGCGCGTTGGGTACCGAGGAAAACGCCTGCTGGATCGTGCTCTGTACGTTGCCGGCCGACGTGCCCGCGGCCTGGCTGGCCGCGGCTGCCTGGGCGCTAGACCCCCCTGGGTTGGTGTTCTGCTGTGGAGGGCTGAACGGAGTCAGTGCTGTCGCGGATGCTGACGAAGCTGCATAGCCGTACATCGCCGCGGCGTCCTGGGCCCACATCTCGGCGTACTGCGCCTCGTTGGCCGCGATCGCCTGCGTGTTCCGGCCGAACAGGTTCGTCGCCACCAGCGTCATCAGCTGACTCCGGTTGGCGGCGACCATCGGCGGCGGCACCGTCGACATAAACGCCGTCTGGTAGGCGGCGGCCGCGGCCTTGGCCTGGGCGGCCGTTTCCTCGGCCTGCGCGGCGGTGGCGTTGAGCCACGCCGCATACGACGCTGCGGCCGCAGCCATCGACGCCGACGAGGACCCCAGCCACGGCCCCGCGGTCAACCCCGAAACCACGGATTGATATGAGCTGGCCGCCGAATGCAGTTCGGCGGCCAGTCCTCCCCAGGCCTCGGCGGCCGTGAGCATCGGCGCCGACCCGGGGCCGGCATACATTCGACCGGAGTTGATCTCTGGCGGATAACTCGCGAAATCCATTGCTAAGCCACCCCTCTAATGCACCGCGATCGAGTTGGCCCAGTTGATGGCGCCGTGGCCCCGACGGTGGTCTGTCTGGCGGTTAGGAACAGCTCGTGCCCGGCCGGGGCTGCGCCAGTGACTGCTAGGTGAATAGTGGCATGCCCCAAGGCTTTTGTCGCTTGCCGATCCGGCGCGTCGTCAGCTGGGGTCAGAAAAGCCACCGGCGTCGGGGCGGTCGCATCTGCGCCACCCATCGCGCCGGCGTTGCCTGACAGAATGGTCCGTTGCCGCTGTCGACATTCGGGCTCATCGGTCCCAGAAAGCATCGCCTTCCCTTTCCGGATAATGGTCGGGCGAACCGCAAAATTCGTTACATCAGGTTGTGGTTTGGGGTGCCCACCAGCACAGGGCGTCGGCCGCTGGGCGACCCCAATTATCGGCTTTTAACGGAAGGTAGCCAAAATTATAACGCGTTCTTAACAGCCCTTTGTGACGACCATCACTTGTGTTTCTTTCACCCCTGGTTCGATGGCCCCGCCCACCGCCCGACCCGATTTAAGCAGGGCTACCTGGGAGTTGGCTGTCAACACCGGCGGGATCGGCCCAGACAGGTTTGCCCTGCCCCGACCGATAACTCGTCGGCTGACGGCGCTCAACCGGCTCGTGCTTCGCGGCCGTCGCGTGACTGCTCCTCGCCGGTTGCCTGCGGGCGGGGTGGCAGCCCCCTGCGCAACGTGCCCAGCAATTCCCGGTATGGGCCGACGAGGTAGACGGTGTCGCCTGCGCCAAGCCGGTCATCCCGGCGTGGACGCAGCTCGACCTGTGCGTCCTGCGGGGTGAATGCGATAACGCCGATCTGGGTGGACAGTTCGGACATCGGCAGCCCGTCGAGCTCGCTGCCGGGCGCTACCCGCATTGCGCCGACCATGAACGAACTCTGCCCGACCGAAAACGTCCCCAGTACTTCCAGGCCGCTCGCGGCGCCGATGAACCAGGGTGCGGCCAGCTCGACGGTGGACCGGACGTTGTCGAACCCGAACCGCTGGGCGACGGCGAAGCCCAGCGTGCGGTCATATACCCGCAGCACAAGCGGAACCTCGGCCCGCCGGTTAACCTCGGGCAGCACCCGCGGTCCCAGCATCTCGGACAGCATGATTCCGGTCTCGATATTGATCATGTCGTCGCGGGTCACTACCGCCACCGCGCGGGCGCGATCAACCCGGGCTGATTCCAGCGTCTGGAGCAGGGTCGCGTCCCCGAAGATCACCGGCACGTCGAGTTCGCGCGCCATCGACAAGAAGCGGTTCTCCTCGTCGCGCTCGATCACGGCTACGTCGTGTCCGGTGTTGACCAGATCGGTGACGACGCGGATCCCGAGCTCGCTCAGCCCGACGACGATGATGTGGTTGCGCAGGTGGCGTACCCGCGGACGCGCGGCAGCCAGGACGAAGCGCTGCGACAGCAGCACGTCGGCGATGAACGCGACCAGCAAAGCAATGGTGGTCGCCCCGCTGAACATCAACATGGCGGCGAACAGCCGTAGCCATATCACCTGATGGCCGAAGCTGAAGTCGCCGTAGCCCGTCGTTGTGATCGTCTCGACGGTGAAGTACAGCGCGTCGATCCACGACATCCGCGGGCGTTGATAGTTGTAGTGCAACACGATCATCGAGGTGACGAGCAAGATGGCCGCTGCCCCCAACGCGGGGTAAAACGCCGGGTTGAAGTCATTGAGCACCACCCGGACGGCATCGAGCGCTCGGCGTAACCGGGGGCGTCGTGCACGCGTTCCGGTCGGCTGCCAAACCTCGACGCCGCGATCGACTGCGTCCTCGGCTGTCCCGATCATCATGGTCCAGTCACCGGCATGCACCCGCTGATTTCGAGTCGGACATGCCACCACCTCGCCGGGGGTGGGGGAGTTCTCGCCACGGATGATCGCTACCGGTGCCAACTCGCCGTAGATCTCACGCAGTGACCCCTCGCGCGGTGCTTCGCTACCGGAGGCGACGAATTTGATGCCGGCGGCCTCGAACGGGTGGGTGGAGTGCGACAGGCAGGCTTCGACGACCGACGGAGCCGCGAGTTCGGCGACGTTGAAGATCGCGCCGGGCCCGTTGCCGTCAGCGACGGCTTCGCGCAGCACATCGTTGGCCAGCCGCGCCACCACACGGACCTCCGGGTTGGCTCTTCTTGCCAGCAGCGCGATTTCGAGGTTCGTGGCGTCGTCATCTCCGGTGCAGACGATGGCGACCGCGCGTGCGATTTCGGCGCGAGCGAGCTCGCGTGCGACACCCGCGTCGAGCGCTGACTGGGCGAGCTTGACAACATGCGCGCCAGCCCTTTTCAGCTCCTCGATGATTGTTGCGGCCAGCGCATCGTCACCGCTGACAATGATGTGATGATGCATGCTCTCATCCGCCACTCGGGAACACTTGATCGCGATCGAGTCCTAGACTCAGCGCGAGAAGACACCCGCTTTGCCGATGCCGTTACTGGAGAAGGGTACACCACGGCTTTATGTCGTCCGGGCCGTAACTTTCCAATTTTGCTGGCACTGAGATCCACTCGTCACGCGAAGGTGACTGGTCAAGGGCCGCGGTCCGTGCCGACGGAACGTAGACGAGAGTCTAAAGCATTTCTCGCACAGCGATGTTCACTTGCCGACCTTTGTGATCAGGTGCGTCTTGGTCAGTCGAACGGTACTTAGCGAAAACTTAGTCGAATCTCGATGTCTTCTAATGAAAGACAACGACGATCATGCCTCGAAGCGATAGCCCATGCCGGCCTCGGTCAGCAGATGGTTGGGGCGCGATGGATCATCTTCCAGCTTGCGCCGCAGCTGTGCCAGATAGACACGCAGATAGTGAGTTTCCTTCGCGTACTTCGGTCCCCACACTTCTCTGAGCAAGTCCTCACGCCCCACCAGCTTGCCGCGGTTGCGCACGAGCATTTCCAACATTCCCCACTCCGTCGGCGTCAGGTGGACCTCCGCGCCGTCCTTGATCACCTTCTTTGCCGACAGGTCGACTGTGAATGACCTGGTTTGCACGACCGGCTCGTCTCCGTCTGCCGACACAGCGGCCCGGCGGACCGCGGCGCGCAGCCGTGCGAGCAGTTCGTCCATGCCGAATGGCTTCGTGATGTAGTCGTCTGCACCCGCATCCAGTGCCCCCACCTTGTCTGCGGAATCGGTGCGGGCCGACAGCACGATTACCGGGGCGCTCATCCAACCGCGCAGTCCGGCGAGCACCTCGACGCCGGATATGTCGGGCAGACCCAGGTCCAGGATCACCACGTCGGGGTGATGATCGGCGGCGGCTCGCAGTGCAGCCGATCCGCTTGCGGCAGTCGTCACTTCATAGCCGCGCACCGAGAGGTTGATTCGCAGCGCCCGCAGCAGCTGCTGGTCGTCATCGGCCACCAAGACCCTAGTCATGAGCGCCGCTCCTCCTCATCGCTGCACTCTGCATCGTCGCCGCCTGCGTCATGAGCGCCGCTCCTCCTCATCGCTGCGCTCTGCATCGTCGCCGGCGCGCGTCACAGTTCAACCTCCGGGGGCGCCGCCAGGTCCACCAGTACGGTCAACCCTCCGCCAGGGGTGTCGGTCGCTTGGATCGTGCCCCCCATCGCGTCGACGAATCCCTTGGCCACCGACAGGCCAAGGCCCAGACCGGTGCTGTTATCGGTATCGCCGAGTCGCTGGAACGGCTCGAACATCTGCTCCGCGGCACCTTTGGCTACACCCGGTCCTTCGTCGATGACGTTGATCAGGACACGATCCGCTACCTGACCGGCATTGACCCGGACCATGCTTTCGGGCGCATAACGCAGCGCGTTGTCGATGAGGTTCGCCAGCACCCGCTCCAGCAGACCGGCGTCGGCCATCGCGATCGTCCCGCCGACCTCCACCTTGACCCGGTCGAGGCTGGCCCGGCCGAATACCGTGGTCCGCTTGCCGATACTGACCAGCGCGCGTTGCACGACCTCCTCGAGATAGACCTCGGAGAGCTGTGGCCGGACCACGCCGGCGGCCAGCCGAGACGAGTCCAGCAGGTTGGCCACCAGGGAGGTCAGCTGGTCCACGGACTCTTCAACGGTGGCAAGCAGTTCGGCGGTGTCCTGGGGCGAGAACCAGACGTCTTCGGCGCGCAGGCTGGATACCGCCGCCTTGGCGGCGGTCAGCGGAGTCCGCAGGTCGTGGCCGAGCGCCGAGAGCAGCAAGCGACGCAGCTCGTCGGCTTCTGCCAGGGATTGAACCTTGCCGGCCTCTTCGGCGAGCTCGCCCTGTTTGACCAGGCCCGCGGCTTGCGTTGCGACGACCGACAGCACCCTGCGGTCACGGCCGCTCAAGGCGCGGCCGGACAACAGCATCCAGAATTCCTCTTCACCCACTTTCACCGCGGTGTCAGCGGAATCGACTGTCGCGCATGGATCTTTGCCCACACTCGCGACCAGCTCCTGCCGACCGTCGACGTCGCGCAACAGGCACACCGCGCGCTGGGAGTAGGCCTCCCGTACCCGCTCCAGCAGCGTGGTGAGATCGGCGCCGCGCAGCACCGACCCGGCGAACAGCGCCAGCAACTCCGCCTCTTGAGTTGCCCGTCTGGCCTCGCGGGCACGGCTGGCTGCGGCGTCCACCAGCACGGCGATCGCCATCGCGACGCCCAACAAAACCACGATCGTGACGGCGTTGCTGGGGTTGTCGACGGCGAAGGAGTATCGCGGTTCGGCGATGAAATAGACCAACAACGCGCCGGACAGCATCCCCGACAGCACGGCCGGTGCCACGCCCCCGAACAGCGCGACGGCAATCACCCCGGCGAAGAAGATGGCGGTCTTTCCGCCGACGTCCAGCGTCGGGTCGAACCAGCGTGTCGTGATCGCCAAGATGCCCCACGGCACCGTGATGGCGGCCAGCCAGGACACGATTTGGCGAGCGCGCGGCGAAATCGGCGCGAACGGCAAGCCGCGATTGGCCTGCTCGTGGGTGACCATGTGGACGTCGATCTTCCCCGAGTCCTTGATGGTGGCGGCGCCGATTCCCTCGCTGAAGAAGGTCGCCCACCGTGACCGCCGGGAGGTACCGAGCACAAGCTGAGTGGCGTTCGTCTCGCGCGCGAAGTCGAGCAGTGCGGTCGGCACGTCGTCGCCGACCACGATGTGAACCGTCGCGCCCAGGCTGGCGGCGAGTTCGCGCACTTTGCCCATCTCGCGCGGGGACACACCCGACAGTCCGTCCCCGCGGACGACGTGCACCACCATGAGCTGGGCGCTCGATCTCGATGCGATGCGAGAAGCGCGGCGCACCAACGTTTCCGACTCGGGGCCGCCGGTCACGGCGACGACCACCCGTTCGCGGGCTTCCCAGGTAGCTGTAATCTTCTTGTCGGCACGGTATTTCGCCAACGCCGAATCGACCTGATCCGCAAGCCACAGCAGCGCGATTTCACGCAGCGCGGTCAGGTTGCCGGCGCGAAAGTAGTTGGACAGCGCCGCGTCGATCCGCTCCGGCGGATAAACGTTGCCGTGGGCGAGCCTGCGCCGCAAGGCCTCCGGGGTGATATCGACCAGCTCGATCTGAGAAGCTTTTCGGACGATTTCGTCGGGCACGGTTTCGCGCTGTTCGACGCCGGTGATCTGGGCAACGACGTCGTTGAGGCTTTCCAGGTGCTGGATGTTGAGCGTCGAGATCACGGTGATCCCGGCGTCGAGAAGCGTCTCGATGTCCTGCCACCGCTTCGAATTGACGCTGCCCGGGATGTTGCTGTGCGCGTATTCGTCGACCAGCGCTACTTGCGGCCGACGCCGCAACACCGCCTCGACATCGAGTTCGGGGAATAGGGTTCCGCGGTAAGAAAGGTACTGCGGTGGAATGACTTCGATCCCCTGGATGAGTTCGGCGACCTTCGCGCGGCCGTGAGTCTCGACTACCGCCGCGACGACGTCGGTGCCGCGCCCCAGCCTGCGATGCGCCTCGCCGAGCATTGCGCAGGTCTTGCCGACTCCGGGGGCCGCGCCCAGGTAGATGCGCAACTCGCCGCGTCGTTGCGGTGGCGGCACACTGTGGGCGAGCGGCTCGATGGGGTTTACCGCTCGTGGCGCTAGTGCCTCATTGGCGGAAGTCACATGAACATCATCTACCGGAAATTTAAGACGTCACCGGAGATTTGCGGTCCAGCTCGAGATTGAGTTGCAGCACGTTAACCACCGGCTCGCCGAAGAAGCCGAGCAGACGACCGTGCTGGTTGTCGCGTACCGCGTCGCGGACCTGGTCAGGGCTGATCCCGCGCGTGCGAGCCACCCGGGCCACCTGGATGTCGGCGTAGGCCGGCGAGATGTTGGGGTCGAGGCCGCTACCGCTGGCGGTGACGGCGTCGGCGGGCACCGCCGGGTGATCGGACGCCGCGCCGCGGATCGGAACGATCTGACCGACCGAGTAGTCCTGGCCATACTGAGCGCATTCCACCCGCACCCCCTTGTAAAGCTGCTGGAACACCGTGGTTGGTGCGCTCCCGGGCTTCGAGCAGGGTTCGTTCACGCTGACCACCTGGGTCGGATGGATCACGTTGCCGGATGAATCCCGCGGCCCGATCACCGACAGCACAGCTCCTACGCCGCCACCGGTGCAGAACGGGCGTGAACCGTCGACCTTCTCGAGCTGGCCGATCGCGAAACTGCGCGAGCACACCTGGGTCAGCAGGCTGGGTTTGAATCCGGCGGTGGACGGATCGGCACCCGGAGCCAGCTTGCTGGGATCGGCCGGTGTATCGACGATGCTTTCCGGGCCCAGGTTGCTGGCACTTGATGCCAGTGGGTCGTAACCCGTTCCGGCTGCCGACGGCCTGCTCTGGAAGTACTGCGGCAGCGGGTTGCCGTCCTTGTCGGTGAACGACTGGCCGATCAGTTTGCTGCCGACCGGCTTGCCGGAAACCTGGACTATCGAGCCCTCCGCCTTGGCGTGCAACCCGGGAATTAGCGCGACTCCCCAGACGACCAAGGGGTAGGCGAGGCCGGTGATCACGGTCAGCACGAGCAGCGCGCGCAGCGCCGCCCAGTGTTGGCGAATCAAGTTGGAAATGTTCATGTCAGCCCATCCCGGGGATAAATTGCACGACCAGGTCGATTAGTTTGATGCCGATGAACGGGGCGACAATGCCGCCCAGCCCATAGATGTAAAGGTTGCGGCTCAACAGTTTCGATGCGCTGCTCGGTGTGTACTGAACACAGCGCAGCGCCAACGGAATCAGCGCGACAATGATCACCGCGTTGAAGATCACCGCGGACAGAATCGCCGACTCCGGGCTGTGCAGCCGCATCACGTTGATCAGGTCCAGTCCGGGGAACAGCGCTACGAACATCGCCGGGATGATCGCGAAATATTTGGCGATGTCGTTGGCGATCGAGAAGGTGGTCAACGCGCCGCGTGTGATCAACAGCTGTTTGCCGATTTCCACGATCTCGATGAGCTTGGTGGGGTCGGAATCCAGGTCCACCATGTTGCCGGCCTCTTTGGCCGCGCTGGTCCCGCTGTTCATCGCCACCCCGACGTCGGCCTGAGCCAACGCC